>NZ_JAEKNS010000015.1:0-17990 GCF_016464765.1 Candidatus Aeolococcus gillhamiae
CAGCCAGCAGTCCATGGCTCGCTTGCTGCATCCCGACGGACCGCCGTTGCTTACCAACCCGCTCACGGAGGGGCTCGCCGCGTAACTCACCGACGTTGTGAGAACTCCAGCGAATTCACACCACTACAGGGGACTTGACCCTCACTCCTGAAGTTGACTGCGGCCGGGCTGATCTCCTCGAGCAGGCGGCGACGTCATCGGGCAGCGCCAAGATCGGCACGCTGGCGTACCGTCAGCGTTCACGGTCCGGCGGCCTGCTGCTCCGGTTCTACCGCCCTCCTCCACCGTTCCCCTGTTTTGTTGCCAGCGTGGAACGCCGTGTGGTCTGTGTGGCTTGCCGCGTGGTCAGCGTGCAACGCCGTGGAGATTGGGGGTAAGTAGTGGTCTGGAGGGCATTTTCGACCCCTCTCGAATACAAATTTGAACCGCTACCTTGCCAAGGTAAGGGTCGCCGGTTCGAGCCCGGTCTCCCGCTGTCAGCGGCTGATTCGAAGACGGAATCGCACTGCTGCGGCCGGGGTCCAGTGCCTGGCTTCTCGCCGAAAGTAGCGGCCTCGAAAGTTCGAAGTCCACTACCCAGGCAAAGTGTGCTTACGGTCTTCCCAGGCGAGGATCAGCTGGCTCACGCCGGGGCGGCTAATCCCGTGCTCACTCACACGTGCGCCCAGGGCGACAGCAGCGACGTTCTCGAGCCTCTTGGGTCATGCTCCCCAGTGGGATAATCGCCGCCCACCCCGCTTCCGACCACGAGAAAGGGAAGAAACGATGGCCGATGACCAGCCGAGATGGCTCGCGCACCTGTTCGGCTGGTACGCGATGACGTTGCTCGGCCTCGGCGCCCGCACCGGGCTCCTGGATGCCGTTCTCAGGGCTCCCGGCACCGCCGATGAGATTGGTGATCGAGCAAATGCCGACAGGCGAAATGCGCTCGAATGGTTGCGTGCAATGGTGGCCGCAGGGCACCTGACTTTTGACGGCACACGCTTCGCGGTTGCCGACGAAACTGGCTTTGTCTTCGGCTCCGGCTTCCCTGTCGACGCGCGCGCCGTGGTTGACTTCGTGGATCGCACCGGCGCGATCCTTCCCGAGGTTGCCGAGGCCGTCCATACCGGAGAGGGCATACCCCCTCGACGCTTCCATGAGGTGTACGGCGACTCTGTTGGTCGCGTCAACACCCCGACCTATGCCGCCGCACTCATCGCGGAGTGGATCGGGTTCGTACCTGGGCTCACCGAACGACCGCCGGCGGTGGGAGGATCGCCGACCTTGCCAGCGGCAACGGTGACGTCGTGCTCATCCTGGCGAAGGCCTTCCCCAACGGGGAGATTACCGGGTACGATCTCGACCCGGCGCTCACCGAGGGGACGATTGCGCGGGCGGCCAACGAGGGCCTCGCCAATGTGCAGGCGATGGCGGTGTCGGCTGATGAGTTGCCAGAACAAGGCGGCTACGACCTGATCACCTGCCTCGACTCGTTCCACCACTTCGGTGACCCGGCGGCGGTCGCGAGGAGCGCCCACCGCGGGCTCGGCGATGGGGGTGTCTTTTTGGTGGCCGAGAGCGCGACCTCCGGTGACCTTGCCCAGGATGCGCAGAAACCCGTTCTCCCTCATTACCTACGGCGCTGGTCTCCTCTACTGCCTGCAGGAGAATCTTGCGGGTGGAGGGAGCGGTATATCCGGTGGAGACGGGCCGTCCTGGGTCCTCGCGGCGCTAACGGAGGGAGGATTTGCCAACGTGACGACGCACGACTCCCAGACTGGCTATCGCATTTTCGTCGCGACGAAGTAGTGTCCTGTCGCTCAGATTCACAGCAAGGTCGCTCGATGCCGGCCAGGTACGGTACTTCTCGTTAAGCGCTCGTGCCCGTGGCGGCCACCCAGCAGCGAGAGAGACAATGGCGACGCGATGAGGAGGGTCGCGCCTTGCAGACGAACCCAGCGGTCACTGTTGAAACCTTGCAGGCGCTACTTGGCGCCTTCAATCGCCATGATCTCGACGCTGTTATGGAGTTTTTCTCCGATGACCCGGTGCTGGAGATGCCACGTGGCTCCTGGCCATGGGGCACACGGGCCAAGGGTCGCGACGACGTTCGCCGCTTACTGGGCACTCGATTCGCGGGCATCCCCGACGCTCATTGGGGACAGGACGGGCACTTTGTCTGCGGGAATCGGGGCGTATCCGAGTGGACCCTTTCGGGAACGGCGGGTGAAGAGAAGATCGAGGTGCGCGGCTGCGATCTGTTCGAGTTCGCGAATGGAAGGATATGCCGCAAGGACTCCTACTGGAAGATCGTCGAGTAGCCCTTCACCGGACACGGGCGCAGCCACGTTCGGCCCGGGCTGACAAGGCTCTGGGCGTGGCCCGCTGTGACGGACACTTTTCTCAGCCCGGGCACGCAGCGGTGTGGCGGATCTCGTAGGCTGCCGGACATCTCCGGTGGCGCTGACGTCCGCCATCAACGCGGCGGCGGACGCTGGATTCGGCGACACGGCTGCCGGTGGCAGGCAACGGCAGTTGGTGCGCCAGTTCATTCGCGCGGCCGCACATCGTCGAATTTGGCGACTGTCATGATCGCCACTCCTTCAAAGATGCCGAGAGCAAGCAGGTCGACGTCGCCAGTGACAATCACATCGGCTCGCCCGACCACGGCAATGGCGAGCACCTGGTTGTCGTCGGGATCGCGGCACACGTCTGGCACCTCGCGCGGAGCCACGTGGTCGGCAAGCGCCTCGAGCTCACCGCGCACAGCGATGGCACGCGCAGCATCCCACGCGAATGTTTCGACAAGCACCGCTTCAAGCTCACTGAGGATCGCCGGTCCGATCACCAGCCGATGGCCGCCGCGGAGAACTGACTCAAAGACGCGTCGGGGCCGGCCCCCGAAGTGCAGCGCCGACACCAAAACGTTGGTGTCGAGGACCACTCGCACTCAGTGGACAGTCCGACCGCGAGCGCGTCGGCGCTTCTTGACCGCCTCCATCACTGACCCTTCGGTGAGCGACGTCGCGCCCACGTGGGCCTCGCCGTATGCAAATGCCTGATCCCAGCGGCGGCGGCGCTCCGCGTACTGTCGGAATGCCTGCCGCAGGAGCTCGCTGCGGGTCATCCCTTCCGCATCGGCAAGACGATCCACCTCGGAGGCAAGGTCGGGGGGCAGGGAAATCGTCACCGTTCCAGTGGTTCGCATAAGATCAAGGATAACACCAAGTCTTACTGGGCAGCCTGCCCACCATCAACGCCAGTCAGGTCGGTGCGCTCTCGGCACCCACGTCGCCAGCCGAGCCATCTCCGGCAAGGGCACCGAAGTACCGGTAGGTCCACTCCTCGGCGAAGCGCCGCGAACCGGCGAAGATGATCGGCACCTCCGGGTAACGCGCAGCCAGACGCCCGAGCATGTCCGCCAGCCAAGAGCCACGGCCCGGTTGGGTCCGGAAGAGATCCGGATAGCTTGCCTCGACGACGACCGCGGCGTGCCCGGCCTCACCGAGTCGTTGCAACTGGTAGACCAAGCTGCCGTCCGAGAGCGATGTCGCGAGGTTCTCCATCGTCTTGCGTTCGACCACGCCGAGAATCGCCCCCGCGGCCATCGCCGCGTAGTCGCCCGCCGGCAGCGCGCGGCGCTCGAGCTCCACCGACCGTCCCGCAAACCGCCAGCCGTACTTCTCGCGGGTGTCGACAGCAATCAACAACCTTCCCGGCGCCCGGCCGCGCGGCACGCGCGCCCCGGGGTTGGCCGCTTGCACGGTCTTCTGCGTCTGCCACCAGACCGCCGGCCGCCCACGCGCGGTGGTGAAGATGAACTGGGAGCGAGCCAGCCGCGGCCGGTCGAGGACGAGGTCAATGGCGGCACCACGGCGGCGGCAGAGGAGGACAGCCGCGTCGTCGACGAGCCCGGCGCTATCCGTCCAGGCGCTACCGTCCTGCGCGCAGAAGACGCGCGCTGCTCGCGGCCACATCTCTCGGGCTTTCAGCACCACGCCGCCCTCGAGCGGCAGCCAGACCAGGTATGGCAGGCGGCTGGCGTCGTCGGGATTGCGGGCGACCCGGAAGCGTGCCTCCATCCAGGTCATTTTGACGCGGTGGCTGAACCCCAGCCGGCGATCCCGCTTGCCGATTTCTCGTGGTCACCGTGGAGCGCCGTGGGTGAACCGCCCCGGGTAAGTTGGAGACTCTGGGCCGTCCGCGGTTCCACGCTGTTTACGTCTACGTCGGATTGCGCTGAACCGCCCCGGGTTTCAGGGAGACTCGGTTTATTGACTCCCAGCCATGGCACCGGGCGTGACTGCTGGTAGTAGGCCCGGCATAGCCGCACGGCGAGTGGTATATACCCGTGATGTATACTGAGCGCTCGTGGGACCGGGGCGCCAGGCGATTTGGGACCAGTACAACCGTAAGCATCTTTTCGTCGATCACGCCGACCGTGGCATCACGGAGGCTCAGGTGTCGTACGTGGTGGAGAATGCCAGGGATGACAACGTTGCTTCGGATCCAAAGCATGGGACGACCATCGCGCTGTGTCGCGTCGGACGGAGAGTTTTGTCAGTGGCGTGGGTCGCCCGATCACGAGGCGGTTGCTACCCGGTTCACGCTCACTGGGCTGGCAGGCGCGAGAGGAAGAGCCTGAAATGAGGAGCACCAGCTTTCCCGACCCATACGAGGGCATGACCTCTGACGAGCTCGACCGTCACTTTACGACCGTCCTTACCGACCACCGTGAGCGCCAGCAAGCGATCTCCATCCGTTTCCCCGTGGAGCTTCTGACGGCGATCCGCAGCTTGGCGCGCGAGCATGGGGTTGCATACCAGACACTGATCAAGCAACTCCTGGAGCGCGACGTTGAGCATCTGCGGGCGCGCCACCCTGCATCTCGACGGACAACCGGAGCGCGTGCGACAAGCAATCGGAGACTGACGACGGGCAATCCACCGACCTCAGCCGACCGGCCCAGCGCGCCGTCAGCCGCAGGACCATCTCGAACCGGCAAGCGAAAGGTGGGCGTGTGATCCGCAAGCCCCGTGCGGCCGTGGGGCCATTCAGGCGAGGAGCAACGCCATGAGTGGACATCACCCCTATCCCGCTCTGGCGGCGAAGCTGACTGCCACGTCCGAGGGTCGCGTCGCAGTTGACCAGTGGCGCCGGCAGATGGAGTCTGCCGTGAGCCTCAGCCCACCTGCGAAAGCAGCGGACCACACTCGGGCCGAAGCAGCTTCCGACCCGCTGCCACTGCATCCCGATGAGGAATGATCGGCGTCAATAATCGAGCGACGGAGCTCACAGAGCACCATTGCCCCCCTGCATAGGAATCTCGTTATATGAGGCCAGCGTGGACGCCCGTGTGGTCAGCGTGGATCCCAGTGCGGCCAGCGTCGCGTCCCGTGGAAGTTGAGGGTAAGTAGTGGTTTAGAAGCCGGTTTTGGTCCCTTCTGAATACAGAATTAGAACGGTACCTTGCCAAGGTAAGGGTCGCGAGTTCGAGCCTCGTCTCCCGCTGTCAGTCTCTCCGGGCTAACAGACCTACAAAGCCACAGCAGCCGTCAGGTTGATCATCCGGCGTCGGCGAACACGACCACGTTGTCCCGGTACTTGTGTGTGGACCAGTCGAAGGTGCCGCCACACGTGATCAACCGAAGCACCGAGCCCGGCGTGGGTCCGTACACCTCCGCTGTGGGGAAGGCGGCGCGGGTGAATTCGTCAACTTTGGTAACGCGATAGTTGAGCTGCGAGCCGTCCTGTCGTGCGATCAGGATCGCGTCCCCCGGCTTCAGCGTCGCGAGCCTCCAGAACACGGCCGGACCGGTGTTGGAGTCGAGGTGACCCACGATCACGGCTGGTCCTTGCTGCCCAGGCGCCGGCCCATCCATGTACCACGCCGGTTGGTTCCAATCCGACGGTACCGCGACGGTGCCGTCGGGTTGCAGACCGACCTGGCCCAAGCTGGCATCGACTCTGATCGCCGGGATCTGAACGCGCACCGGAGGCGACACCCTCGCGGCCACCGCCCACACGCCGGGAGGACCACCGCCGGAGTCGGCCGGCACGAGCAACGGCGTCGCCAGCGGCATGTCGGCTCCCGCAGGCCGAAGCGCGGCGCCAACTCCCACCGGGGACGGTGGACCTGGACCGGACTGTGCGAGCTCGCTCGCGAAGGTGCCAACGAGGAGCACGGCCCCCCCGGCCAGCACCGTCGCAAATGTGCCAGGCACAGTCACCCCGAAGCGACGCACGGTTCGGGGCTTAGCTGGCGTGGCCACTCGATCTGCGGATGGCGGTCACCACGAGGAGGAGCAGCGCCGCCGCGATGAGTCCTGCAGCGGCCAGCCCACCGGGTGCCGATGGACGGGGGGCAAGCCCGCCGCCTCCGGTGTTGGCTCCCCCGACGGGCGCGCGTGCGGAGCTAGCATCGGCAATCTGGAGCAGTTCGACTGGGGCGCCCACTCCCCCGATGCCCGTCTCAGAATGGATGGTGTCGCTGGCGACCACCACGCTTGGAGCGGTGAAGAGGACCTGGGTGGTGCCGGTCGCGACCAATTGCAGGTCATAGGTGCCGGACGGAAGGGACTTGTAGGCGGACGCCTGTAGGAACGAGATATTGGAGAAGAGAATCGGACCGCCCTTGACCACGACATCGACGGCGGGCACGTCGGGTGCCATGTGGATGAACCGAGCCACCGCCTGGCCGCCGCTTGGAGCGGCGAACTGGTCTTGAAACGCGGTCGCCTGTAGCTGGCCGAAACGACCGCCGATCGCGACCGTGTAGTAGGCACCGGCGGAGAACGCCTGGCTCACCTGTGCCCACGGAGCGGTGGTGGACGCGGAGCCGGCTGGCCGCACAGCGACGGTGTGTGCGCCCACAGTCACCGCGATGTACGCCGAAACCGTCTTGTAGCTCACGTTGGACAGAGTTCGGACCGCGTCGATGTAAACGTCAGCGGCGGTTGCGTCCGGGGACACGTAGGCGACCCTCACGAGGGACTGTTCGGCGGCGGCAGCGGAATCGACTCCACCCGCCGTCGCGACAAGGGCGCACATGGCCACCACCGGAAGCACCTTGAGCAGTCGCATCAGCTTCCTCCTCTCGCCTCAGGCGATGACACGCGGGCGGCGTCGGGCCGCCCTGTCAACTGCACTTCCACGTCCGTCGCCTCCGATTCCTCCACGGAATCCGCTGCCGATTCCAGGACGAGCACCACTGACTCCAATGACCGCTGGAACTGCCTGCGCGCTGTGTCCTCCAGTCGATGCACCAGGGCGTGTGCCTGCGGGTCGTCCGCCCCGGGGAGAAGCATCATAACGTTGCCGCCCTCGTCACTTTTCACCACGGCAGCGTCCCGCCACCAGCCCAGCTCCTCGCCCACCATGTCGGCCAGGCGGTCGACGGTCACGGCAGGCGCGGCGGCCTCTTCCGGGTTGACCCTCAGGCTCACCCTGACCAACGCGGCCGACCGAGTCGCCGCCGGGGTCTCGCGGCCGTTGCGGTCGGTGATCCCGGGCTCGGTCAGCGTCGTGGGCGACAAACGGTAGTCCACCAAACGAAACCCTGCCTCGTGTGCCGTCCGGAGGATCGACAGGGGGAAGGCGTCGACGACGTATCCCTCGTCGCTGGCCTGGCCAGCCGGAACAGCCAAGACAGGTGGAGGAGCCGGCGACGGAACATCGAGAATGTGAACGGCGTTCTCGGCGACGGGAGGCGCCGGCACACCCTCTTGGAGCTGTGGTTGGGACGCCCGTTGCGCTCCGCCCACCCCACTGAGGCCATGTCGGACAAGCCCCGCCACGGGGAGGATGATCAGGAGTGCGGCGACACCGAGGACGGTTGGGAACCACGTCGCACCCGCCCCGCGGAGAAACGCGGGCAGGTCAAGCCCGCCTGAGCCGGTCCCGAAGTCCACCCCGATCGGCTGCTCGACGGCTGCCAGCTGCACGAACAGGAAGGCTGCCGAGGCCAGCGCCGTCGCGACGAGGGCCGCACGGAGGCCGAAGGAGATCATGACCACAGAAACGAGTGCCATGGCGGGCAACAGGAGGGATACGGAAACAGGCGCGCCGAAGAGGTACGCCGCGGCCGCCGCCAGGCAACCGAGCAGGGCGAGCATGGCTGTGACACGCATGCGCAGAGCCGTCACCGTGCCCATCTCCAACGGCGTCCCACCTCCACCGCCAGGACTCCGAGGAGCAGGAACCCGACAACCAGGGGGAGCAGCTGCGCAAGCGCGATCGTGAATGGCTCCACATCCAGTCCGGGATTGCTGCCTAGCACGTTGCGGGCCTGTCCGTTGAGCCGAACAACCGCGAGGTGACCGCTCAGCTGCGGATCCGCCAGGGCCACGCCCGTCGCGACCAGGGTCAGTGGGTCACCACCGACCCACAGAGCAGGTACCCCACCCGGGAGAGCCACTTGCGCGATCCAGCCGGAGTGGCTGTCTGGCCCGGCTGGCGGCGAGATCACCTCGGTGCGAAAAGCCCCGCTGCGCAGGCGGAGCGCCTGACCGGCCGGCCCTCCGATCACGATCACGCTGTGAGCGTTGCGCGGCAACAACCCGTCTCTGTCCAGGATGACCACGCCGAGCGGAGCGGGGGCCACCACGGCTCGCGAACCAAGGGCCGCCATCGCCGAAGCCGCTCCGGCAAGGGTTGTCGGCTGCAGGTCGGCGAGCACGACCGTAGGCATCGTGCCCGGCGGAGCGTTAAGGAACGGGTCAGGGAGTTGGTCGAGCGAAGAAGCGCTCTGTGACTGCAGCGGGCGAGAATTCGAGAGCTCGGCATCCAGCCGCACCTCGTCCGCGCCCTCGGGAAGATGAAGATTCACGGTGACGGCGTTCATGCCCGGGCGCAGCTCCGGGCGGATGTCCACCGCTCGACTCACCACGGCGCCGGTGACGGCGGCCGCCGGCGCAGGAACAGTGCGGCCGCTCACCTCGACCGTGAGCTCGGGCGCGCTGGCGCCGGCCGCACTCGAGTGTCCGGCGGACACCGTGAGCTTCACGGTTGCCGAGAAACCCCCTCCGATGGCCGGCTCGGGGACCGCGAACGCGATGAGATGGTCGCCGGCCCCGCGGATCGCCAAATTCCTCGGAAGCAGTGTTCCGAAGGGGACATCGGGGACCTCGATCGATCCAACGCTGGCCACGCTTGACACGACTGCCGCGTGACCCCTGGCGCCCAGCCGCGGGTCGAGAACCGCCGCCGCAGCCCGGGTCACCGCGCTGTCGCTGCCGCCGGTGACCAGGAGCATCGGACTGCGGCCGTCCCAGGGTGAGATGACCGCGGCGACGATGCCGTCGTCGGCTGAGATCGGCGCGGTTGCGCCTGGAGCGATCCAGCCTGCGCCCGCGGCCGTGAAGCCTGCCGCCGTCAGCAGGCTGACGCTACCTGGCAGGTCGGCGACGCGCCCCACCAGGAGGGCGGGAGAGTGTCCTGTCTGCAGCCACGAATCCTGCTGGACGGAAACGAGGGTGATGTGCAGCGTGGCCCCGCGCAGTCGCCTGCCGGCGTCAGCCACCAGTCGAAACGCGGCGCTCAGCTCCTGGTCGTCAGGGGCTGATGGGATGACTGCTCCCAGCTCGACTGGCCCCAGCGAACCGGCCAGCGAGCCGCCCAGCAACGAGTACGGGTAGGCCTCCATCGTTCCTGCGTCGGCTCCCAACTGGTAGTGCAGAGCAGTGTCCGCATCAATCCGCCCGAACAGCTCCGACGCGGCGGCGTGCGGCGCGGCGACAAGCGAGAAGTCGAACTCGACAAGATTCGGTTGGTCGGGGTGCAGCGCATCGTGGAGACCTGGAGCACGAAGACCGCGCCGGGCGCGGTCGAGGCCGTCAGCGCCGCATCGTCCAGCCGCTGTCCGTTCACCACCACCTGGACATTCGACGGGGCACTGACCAGCGGGCTGTGACCGAAAAAGATGCGCAGGTAGCTTCCCGACGCGGCTAGGCTAGCGACCGGCGGCGGGAAGCGGACATCGAGCGACGGCGAAGGACCGTGCACCACTTGGGACAGGAAGCCGAGGCTGCCCAGGCTGGTCTCCTCCGCTGCAGCAGGTGGCGTCAGGACGTTCGTCGCTGCCCGGGCGCCCAGCGGTGCAAGCATGGGAGCGAGCACGACACTGGCGAGCGCGACCGTCAGACATCGCCGCAGCACAGTTCTCTCCGATCGAACGACCGCCGTGTCAGGCCCTGGATCGGCCGCCCATCGATGTCATCCTACGCCGACCGCCGGGTGGAACAGGCCACCTCGATGGCCGACGCCGGCAGGCGTCGACAGCGGTCACACGCCCGGCGAAACGTCCTCCGCAACCTCGCCCGCACTGGCCTCCGTCTCGAGGCCATTTTCGAGCCCTCTCGAATACGGAATTGAGCCGCTACCTTGCCAAGGTAAGGGACGCCGGTTCGAGCCCGATCTCCCGCTCCAGCGGCTGATTCGAATACGAAACGCGCCGCTGCGGTCGGTCTTCGGCCCCTGGCTAATCGCCGAAAGTAGCGGTCCAGAAATTCCTAGACGCACTACCTAGGCACAGTGTGCTCACGGGCTACGTGCGGCTGCCGCGAGCCTTGTGGCCGCGGCTCCACACGCCCCCATGTGGCCTCCGCTCTTGATCTCCACGTACTACATAACCGGCATTCTGGGGCGCGATCGGACATAAGGCGGCACGTCGCGTTCGTGCGGTGTGGTGGCCGAGACGCAAGCGCCGAGCGTTCAGGCACCTGAGCGCACCTGCGAACGGCAACATTACAAGGGCCTCGGCTTGAAGTGGCGTAACCCGATTGGTCACGCAGAGGCCAACGACGGTTTGCTCTCAGCACCGAGCAGGAGGTTTCGATGGCTCGTAAAGGATTCATCAACGTACCGGGCGGCGATGTGTACTACCAGTCGGTGGGCGAGGGCGGCGTCCCCCTCCTTTGTGTTCACGGCGGCCCCGGTTTCACCTCCCACTACCTGGAGCCACTTACTGACCTCGGGGAGCGTCGCGAGGTCATCTTCTACGACCAACTCGGCTGTGGACGCTCTCAGCGACCCGGAGACGTGGCGCTCTGGACGGTCGCGCGGTTCGTGGAGGAGCTGGCGACCGTTCGCGAGGCGCTGGACCTGCCCCGGGTGCATCTGCTGGGCAGCTCGTGGGGAGGAATGCTGGCGATGCAGTACGTTCTCGACCGTCGTCCTGAGCTCGCGAGCCTCACCCTGGTGGGCAGCCCGGCGAGCATGCCCCGTTGGAGTGCCGAATGCGCCCAGTTGTTGAGCCTGCAGTCCACCGACGACCAAGAGACGATCAGACGCCACGAGGCCAGCGGGACCACCGACTGCCCGGAATATGCCGCCGCGATTCTCGGCTTCTACCGTGAGCACCTCTGCCGCCTCACTCCATGGCCCGACGGTCTGGAGCGGTCCTTCGCGGAGGCGGGTCTCGACGTGTACCACCACATGAACGGCCCCAGCGAGTTCTCCGTCACCGGCACCCTCGCTCGCTGGGACGTGACCGAGCGACTCGGCGAGATCGATGCGCCAACCCTCCTCATCGGCGGCGAGCACGATGAGTGCCGCCCCGAGCATCTGCGCGAGATGCAGCATCGCATCCCCGGGTCGAGGCTGGAGATCGTTCCGGACGCCTCACACCTCTGTTTCGCCGAGAAACGCGAGCACTTCATGGCGGTTGTCAACGAGTTCCTGGCCGGCGCTGATGACTGACGGCGCCGACCATCGCGCCAGCGTCGTGATGGGCTCGCACGCGGGGAGCTTCGAACTCCGCACCTCACACCGTGCGGTCAGGTTGCCACCAGGGAGTCGGTCGCCATGCTGTCGGCGCCCTCCAGCAGCGCCGGAGCGCGTTCGAGCGCCCGTGGGCGAACCGCGTTGAGAACGAGCGTGTAGATCACGCCGGCCGCGACCGGTCCGACGGTCGGTGCGCTTCAGGCCGGAACGCGACCACACGCGGGTCGGTCACGCGCGCACGGGCACGTCGCCGTCGACCGGATCCTCGTCCAGATGCACGCGCGACATCTCCGCAATCCTCGCCGG
This sequence comes from Candidatus Aeolococcus gillhamiae, assembly GCF_016464765.1. Taxonomy (NCBI): domain Bacteria; kingdom Bacillati; phylum Candidatus Dormiibacterota; class Candidatus Dormibacteria; order Candidatus Aeolococcales; family Candidatus Aeolococcaceae; genus Candidatus Aeolococcus; species Candidatus Aeolococcus gillhamiae. The sequence goes on from NZ_JAEKNS010000015.1 coordinate 12,010, forward strand.
ATGTCGGGACGCGAAATACCCAAGCAACCCAAATCCGATCAAAAGCCACACGCCGACGACGATTCCAGAGTACGAAGATGGCGCCGCTAGCGGCGCTATGAAGCTGAAGACCTGGATGCCGGCGGCTGCGAGAAGGGCGGGCACGAAGGCGACGATGCCGAGAATGGGAACAATGATGTGGAGCAAGGGGTTGAAGTCGCCACGGCGATGCCGCAGATAGTACCCGATGCAAGCGAGGTCGCAGGCGATGTACACCCCCACGACGACGAGCACAATGATGGTCGCATCGAAGACAAAGCCAGTGATCGGCCCGTACTTGAACCCGAGGATAAGGGGTACCGCGAGACCAATCACCCACTGCACGAGGACGGCCAGATACGGTGACTGGTATCGCGGGTGAATCGTGCTCAGGAAACGCGGCAGCATTCGGATACGCCCCAGCGCGAACGCCATGCGGGTGGAGACGTTCGAGCCGGCGTTCGCGTTGGCGATCGTCGAGTTCACGACGGCGAGGAAGACGAGAACCCAGAAGATTCCGTAGGACGCCTTGGCCACCCCCTGCCATGAGTCCGCCCCTGCGCCGGTGAAGTTGGTGAACTTGCCAGGGCCGTACGCGATGTCGATGGCGTATGTGGTGAAAATGTAGATGATGCCGATGCCGATGGTCGCTCCCACCACGGCGAGACGGATATTGCGCTTGGGGTTCACGGTCTCCTCAGCCAGCGGTGCAGCCGCTTCGAAACCGCTGAACGCTAGGACCGTGTATATCGAGCCGGCGATGATGCCGGTGAACCCCTTATACGCGTCCGGCGTGTGCGAAGTGCCGAACACGCTGAGGTCGTTGTGTGAACCAGCATTGATGACGAAGAGGATCGACAGAATGACGAAGACGGCAATCTCAAAGGCCCCGAGGACGGTGCCCAGCCTAGCCGAGAACCTGATGCCCCGGTAGCCGGCGAAGAGCACAATGAGCGAACCCAGGATGACCCATGGCCACCAGAGGTCAGCTGACACCGACGGCCACTGCGAGTTCAGAGTTGCGGCGACAGTGAACCCGAGTTGGAGGAACAGCAACGGAGGCACCAGCAGCTCGACAAATAGATATCCCCACCCGACCAGAAAGCCCACTCCCGGGTGAAGTCCTTGAGCCGTGTACGTGGCAACGCTGCCCGCCGCGGGGATGTGCCGGGCCAGCTCGCCGATCGCGATGGCTGTGAACAAACACGCGATCAGCGCCAGTACGACGGCGAGAGGCAGGGACCCTCCCGCATACGCCGCTCCGGCGGGGATAGACGCGGCGATAGCGGCGCCGGGCGCCATGGCGGTGATGCTCTGGAAGAGCACCTCGCGAAGGCCGATCGCTCCGTGACGAAGCCCGGGCCGGTCACCAGTACCCACCACGTTACCTCGGCTTACCTGGTCCACCGCGCCTCCTCGTCACTAACGGCTTCGGCTGTCGGCGGCACTCTAGCGCCGATCGGCCGATCCGACAATCAACGAACCCAGCCCGTCGGAGACGCCAGCCATCCCAACGACGGTCCGCGGGTCGCCTCGACGGCCTTCCCCGCGATGACACTTGCCGCGCAGACACCCATGACCTTCGGCACTGGTCACGGCGTACTGACTTCGCAACACTGTCGGTGGAAGGACTCCTTGAAAGCCCTTACAACCCGCAGGTGACGCAGATGCCCACGACACTCGACCGACCGACCTCCTCTCCGGTCACTCTTGACCGACCGACCACGACCGTGCTTCCAGCGGCCATTGCCCTGAACGGGACCTCCGTGAAGCCCGTGCAGAAGCCGTCCCACGACAGCGGGTCTGTGCTCAGCGAACGGACCCGTCTGATCGCGCGCATCGGCCTCCTCGGTGTGCGTCTCGCGATCGGGTTTGAGTTCCTCTGGGCCTTCTTCGACAAGACCTTTGGACTCGGCTACTCCACACCCACCGCACACGCCTGGATCAACGGCGGATCACCGACCAAGGGCTTCCTGTCGGGCGTCGCGTCCGGACCGCTGCAGGGCGTCTATAACGCCATCGCCGGCGCACCGGTGGTCGACTGGCTCTTCATGCTTGGTTTCCTCGGTGTCGGCGTGGCCCTCATCCTCGGCGTGGCGCTGCGTCCAGCGGCGATTGCCGGCGCAACCATGCTGCTGCTCATGTACGTGGCCGCGTGGCCGTTCGCAACAGTGAGCGGCGGTCAGCCCACGGGCTCGACCAACCCGATCATCGACGAGCACATCGTCAACACCATGGCGCTCCTCGCCGTCGCCGCCTTCGCAGCATGGAGCATCGGCCCGATCAGCCGCCGCTGGTCCGCCCTGAGCGCGGTTCGCTCGCACTCCTGGCTCCGCTAGCCATCCGTAACGTCAGTGATCCAGGCCGCACAACGCGGCCTGGATCTCGACTTGCCTCGAACCTCGCGCGGTGAAGATACTGGTCTTCGGCGCCGGCGTCATCGGCACCGTGTACGCGGGCAAATTGATCGACGCCGGTCCATGAGGTGACGTTGCTGGCCCGGGGGCAACGACTCATCGAGCTTCAGAGCTTCGGGCTGGTGCTCGAAGACGCGGAGAGCGGCGAGCGCATGGAGCTCCCGGTGGCGGCGGTGAGCACACCGGACGCTACCGAGTGTTACGACGTGGTGCTCGTCGCGGTGCGCTCGGAGCAGCTCTCATCAACGCTGCCGATGCTGACGGCCATGACGGACGGATCGGATGTGGTCTTCTTCGGCAACACGCAGGGCCGCAGCGCCCAGTTGGTCCACGAGCTGGGCAGCCGCGCCATGTTCGGCTTCCCTGCCGCCGGCGGGACCCAGGAGGGTCATGTGGTCAGATATGTATTGATCAGCCAGCAGAAGACGATGCTCGGAGAAGCCAGCGGAGAGCCGTCCGCTCGGGCTCGTACCCTGCAGAGAACATTGGAGGGGGCAGGATTCTCCGTCGCCATCAGTCCCCACCTCGACAGGTGGCTCCTGGCCCATGCGGCCTTCGTTGTGCCAATTGCATTCGCGCTGTACGGCCATGACACCAACGCGTTGCGGCTGGCCGCCGACCGCAGCGGTGTGCGCACCATGGTTCGAGCCACACGTGAGGGCTTCCGCGCGCTGCGTGCAGCCGGCAATGCCGCGATCCCCACCAATCTCAGGATTCTCTACCTCTGGATGCCGGAGACGTTCGCTGCGCGTTACTGGCAGAAGGTGCTGCGGACGCCGCGCGGCGAGCTCTGGTTCGCCGCCCACAGCCGAGCGGCTCCCGAGGAGATGCGATCGCTCGCCGACAATCTCCTCGCTGAGGTTCCTCGCACCGGTCGCGCCCCGCGCCCACACTGGAGCGGCTGTTGCTCGGCTAACGCCCTGGTGCGCCGGTGTCACTGCCGGTCAGCAGATGGATCGTGGGTCGGTTTCAGCGAGCGTGGCCGAGCAAGCCCAGCGAGTTAGCACGGAAGAGCTTCCTGCACCCAGCGCACTTGAACCGGGCGCGCAGGGCCTCCGTGACCGCAGCGTCCGAATCGATGTGATGGTCCATCGGGAAGGACAGAGCGATGAGGCGCGCGTCGCCGCAGGCTGGGCGTGGATCGCGAGTGGAGACCGTAACCCGCAGCACCGGTCAGGCCTTGCGCCAGTAGCCTCCTCGTGCCGTCGGCACCTGCCGGAGGCCTCGGGCGGCAGTGCGCTACGAACCGTCAGCCGCGCACGTCGTCAGAGTCCGGTACCGCCTGGCCGAGGAGCTCGGCGGTGCGCCGGTCAGCCGGGACGAAGGACCCAACGCTCGGATACGGGTCGTGTCCGTCCGGAACAAGTTGGACCGCATCGTGGTGGAAAATCACCCAGAACCCCCGGGAGACCTTCCTCGACAAGATCATCGGCCTCGTCGAGTCGCGTCGCGGCAGAAGACGCCGAACGAAATCGCCCTCAACATCCTGCTGGCCGGCCTGACCATGCGCATGGACATGCCGGCCATGCCAAGTGGATAATCGATCAGGTGAGTCTGGTGAGCGCGAACCCGTCGGAGAACGGTGAAGGCTAGCGCGACTCCACTCGATGATTTAGCCGACCGGATAGGTAAGAACGGGATGACTTCACGACTCGACGCCCTGTGCTTCGACGCGAATGATCCGGGCCGCCTTGCGCGCTTCTGGGCGGAGGCGCTGCGCTGGGAGATCCACGACGAGACCCCTGACGAGATCGGTCTCGTGCCACCGGATGCACCAGATTCCGAATTCTCTTCGAGCCGGTGGCGGACAAGAAGACGGGCCAGAATCGGAACCATCTCGATCTTACGACAACGTCCATGGATGACCAAAACGAAACGGTCCGACGGTTGGTCGAGCTTGGCGCCCACCACATCGATATCGGTCAGGGCTCAGACGAACCTCATGTCGTGCTCGCCGACCCCGAAGGCAACGAGCTCTGCATCATCGAGCCGACCAATAGCTTCCTGGCTGACTGCGGACGCCTCGGAGCGATCAACTGCGACGGTTCGAGAGAGGCCGGGTACTTCTGGAGTGCCGCTCTCGGATGGCCGTTGGTCTGGGATCAAGACGGAGAAACCGCGATCCGCGCGCCGGACCGCACCGGGCCGATCATCACCTGGAGTGGTCCGCCGCTCATACCGAAGTTCGGGAAAAACCGACTTCATCTCGACATCGCCCCGTCCGCCCACGAGGATCAACGAGCGGAGGTAGACCGCCTAGTCTCGCTTGGGGCTACTCGGATCGACATCGGGCAAGGCGATGTCAGTTGGGTGGTCATGGCCGATCCCGATGGCAACGAGTTCTGCGTGTTGACGCCCCGGTAGGCACGACGGTCGCCGGATCCGATCTGCCGATCTGGGCGTTTACGAAGCCACCGGGCCATTTTGCAGACACCACAAGAGGGATTCGAATTCTCGCCCCCGTCGCGCGCAATACCTCGCGTTGCGTATTCGGGCGATGGCGGCATCACCTGACGGCTGTGCCGAACCTCCCCCGCGCGACGTTGCCGGAGGGTACCGCCAGTCGGACTCTCGATAGTGGACCTGCCTGTTGCGCCGATTTGCTGCTGGCGGGAACGCGGTGTGGTCAGATTGGACCGCCGCCGGGCCGGGGTGGAGCCCCGTGGAAAGTGGGCGGAAGTAGTGTCGGAAGGGCATTTTCGACCCGTCCCTAATACAAGTTTGAGCCCTTACCTTGCCAAGGTAAGGGTCGCCGGTTCGAGCCCGGTCTCCCGCTCCAGTTTTGCGCTGAGCTCAATTCGCATACCAGTGGAGCCCCGTGGCCCGTCCCCGGGTCTGCGCGGATCCCCGGGGAATCGGCGGAATAGGGCGGACTCATGGAAGCTATCCGAGCCGCGCCTGAGATGGCCGCAACCTTCGGAATTGGCTGCCGGACAAGCGCCTCACCTGCTACTGGCGCCAGCTCTTGTACTGGGCGGCGCCCGCAGCTACATTTGGCTGAGCGCATGGGCGAGACTCCGTTCCTGGGCGCAGAGGAGGAACGCGGATGTCTCGGGGAGTAGCTAGCGGCGATCGGCCGGTTCGCCCTCCGCGCGGACGCAGTCGGTGGACGTCATTTGTCGCGGCTGACGCGTCGCCGGGCAAGGTCGCGCGCGAGTTGCACGAGTCCGCCAATCCCAGCCACCGTCTCCGCGTCGAGCATGACCAGTACACCCTGTTGATCCACCTCAGCGACGAGGACGGCAAGCGCTGGATGACGATCGCCGTTGATCGAGCGACCCGCCAGTGGGCGGTGGCGCAGGACACGCGCCAGGCTGACACCGCTCAAGCGGCGTACGACAACCTCTATGCGCAGTAGCGCACCTACCGTCACGGCTTCGCATCTCGTCCACTAACCCATGGAGTACTAGCAGGGAGCTGAAAAAGCCCTTGAGCTGGCTCCGCTGCACGGATTTGTGACATCTGGCGGCCCGGGTCCGGGGTCGAAGCTGGGCGATCAGGCCAGCGGCGGGGGCGTCGCCGACACTCACCACCCTCGTCAGGCCA
>NZ_JAEKNS010000107.1:0-26028 GCF_016464765.1 Candidatus Aeolococcus gillhamiae
ACCACTCCACCCTAGCGCGGAGCCGCCGCCTGGCGACACGACGGGGTAGGCTGTCGGCCCGCGGGCGGGTAGCTCAGCCGGTTAGAGCACGGGGCTCATAACCCCAGGGTCGCAGGTTCGAATCCTGCCCCGCCCACGTTCAAATCACCATTTTTGACTCGTCACGTGGCATCATTGATATCAAATATATATCAACACGCTGGCGAACGCCGGCGGACGCGGGAGGACGATGGCGACCAAGCGACGCGGGCGCAACGAAGGGTCGATCGGGTTCTACAACGGGCGCTGGGTTGCCCAGCTGACCGTCGAGACGGGGCAGCGTCGACGGTTCTACGGACGCACGCGGACGGAGGCGAACGACAAGCTCCAGGCCGCGCTCGGGGCGGTACGGTCCGGGCTCCCGGTGCCGACCGACCGCCTGACGGTCGACGAGTACATGTACAACTGGCTGATCGGGGCGCGGCGGTCGCTGCGGCCATCGACCGCCGGCACGTACGAGCGGCACATCCGCCTGCACATCCTCCCAGCACTCGGAAGGCTTCCCGTCGCGCGAGTCCGCCCGGAGCAACTGGATCGCCTGTACGCGGGCCTCCTGGCCAAGGGCCTGAGCCGAACCACGGTGCAGCATGTACACGCCATCCTGCGGCGCTCGCTGTCGCAGGCTACACGCCGCGGTGTCATCGCTCGCAACCCGACCGACCTCGTGGACCCGCCGGGGCGCGATCACCCGGAGATGCAGGTCCTGTCCATCGACCAGGCGCGTGCGCTACTCGCTGCGGCCAAGACACCGCGACACGCGGGACTCGAGGCGTTGTACGTGCTCGCGCTGACAACAGGGATGCGTCGCGGGGAGCTCCTGGCGTTGCGATGGGCGGATGTCGACCTCCCGGGGCGGACGTTGACGGTCACCGGCACACTCCAGCGGGTGAAGCGCGCGGACGGAACGTCCGTCCTTGAGCGGGCTCAGCCCAAGACGAAGACATCAATGCGCCGGATCCCGCTGACGTCCGTCGCAGCTGACGCCCTGAGTCGACACGCGCGCGGCCATGAGCGCCAAAGGGACATCGCGGGAACCGAATGGGTCGTCAGTGGCTTCGTGTTCATCAATGAGCGCGGCGGCCCGATGGAGCCGCGCAACCTGATCGCCCGTTCGTTCACACCGCTGCTCACGGATGCTGGGATCCCCCATGTTCGCTTCCATGACCTTCGCCACACAGCCGCCACGCTCATGGCGGCCCAGGGAGTGCACACCAAGGTGGTGTCGGAAGTTCTGGGGCACGCGTCGGTGGGCATCACGCTCGACCTGTACTCGCACGTGACGCCGTCAATGGCTCAGCAGGCGGTGACGGCAATGGAAGATGTGTTCGGTGGCTCTGGTGGTCAATGACAGACGCGGCCTACGAGCTGGAGTTCTACCGCGACGCCGATGGCCGTCGGCCGGTTCGTGACTGGCTGCAGAAACTCGATCGCAGCAAGGCGCGCGCCCTTGGAGTTGCGATGTTCCACATCCTCCAGCAAGAGGGCGTCGGCGTCTGCAGGACTGAGTACGGCAAGCCAATCAGCAAGGGCCTCTTCGAGTTCCGGCTGCGTCACAGCGCCCAGGAGGTCCTCCACAACCTCGGTCTGCTCCCGCCGGGGGAGACGCGCGCCAAGCGGGAGCGGGACATCCTGCTGCGCGTGTACTGCCACGCACATGGCGACAAAGTCATCCTGCTCGTGGCCGGATACGACAAGGGCGAGGCGCCGTCCAAGAGCCGCGAGGAGCACGAGATCCGGCTGGCCGAGAGTCGACTGCAGGACTTTCGGGAACGCGTAGCGCGAGGGACATAACGAACCGTGATAGATCGACCGGAATATGTGATATAACCCATACATGAGCAGGTCGAAGAAGCGCGGTGACTTCGCCGCCTTCATGGAGAGCCTGGAAAGCCAGGCTCGCGTGGAGGGCCCCGAGGCCGTGGCGGAGATGGAAGCTCTCCACGAGTATTACGGCTTGGTGGCCACGCTCATCAAGCTTCGCCGGCAGCGGCAGATGACTCAGAAGGATCTCGAGCGGGCGACGGGCATCACTCAGAGTGAGATCAGTCGCATCGAGTCGGGCCGCGCAAACCCGACACTCGCGACGCTTCGGGTTCTGGTGCGGGCGCTGGGAGGGGAGATCCGCATCGTTGAGCGGCGACTGCCTGTTACCGGCGCGGCGGCGCCATAACGCAACTCCGGGTTTACAGCGCGGTTTTCAAGCTGGAGCGGGCGATGTTCACGCCGGGTCGCGGCGGGCCGGGGGAGTACGGGACTGGCGAGAGAGCATCCAGGTTGGGCCGCCGATGGACGCCAATGATTGGACGCGAAGGTGTCAGCAAGGTGTCAGAGCCGAAGGAGAGCACGCTGGCGTGCAGCAGGGTGGCCGCGCTCGGCCGGCCCTCGGCTGTGCCGGCCATCTCGCTTGCCACGAGCCTCGGCACCCACCGGCTGCCTGTCCATCTCCAGATGATGGGCCGAAGGTTCGATGACGCAACGGTCCTGACCCTCGCTGCCGCGTTCGAGCGTGCCGCCCCGTGGGCGCACCTCAGGTCGGGTTGGCGATCGCGTAAGAAGAACTGCCTCCGAAACCGTCTACTCTCGTATGAACGTTCCGGCTGATGCAATGACATCACTACCCGCCCGCTCCGCCGCCGACCACGCGGCGTTCGAGGGTTCGGTGGCTCCGGAAGCACGGCGGCTCTTCGGGCTCGCCCTCACCATCCTCGGCGACCGCGGCGAAGCCGAGGATGCTGTCCAGGAAACGATGTTCTCTGCCTGGCGAACCTGGTCGACGCTCCGCGAACCGTCGAAGCTATCCGCCTGGCTGACGCGGATCTGCGTCAACCACTGCATCCATCGCCGGCGCGGACTGGTCCGAAGGATTCTCTGGTCGAGCGATCAGTGGCTGACCGCCACCACCGCACCGCCGCCTACCCTCGACCGCCGCCTCGCGGGCTTCGACAGGGCCTTCCGGCGCCTGTCGCCGCACCAGAGGGCGGTGTTCACACTTCATGTCCATCACGGTTACACCTTGGACGAATGCGCCGGCCTGATCGGGTGCAGACCGGGGACCGCTCGAAGTCATCTCGGTCGCGCCGTCGCGACGCTGAGGAAGGAGCTTGCTGATGTCTGACCCAACTCTTCCCAATGACGAGCTCCTGCGCAGCGCTCGGGAGTACCTGGCTCACATGAGCAGCCAGCCACCCCCTCGCGACCTTGAGGAGGATGCGATTACGTACGCGTTTTCGCGTCGCCGGCGCTTCTCGCTCGCGGCTCTGCTTGGTGGCAGTGCGGTGATCGTTGCGGGATCGACGGCGGCGGTCGTCGTGCTGGCGTTCCACCACGGCGCCGTCGCGGGAATCCCAGCGGTCAGTCCCGTTCCTTCAGCATCGAGCGGGCCGACACCGGTTCAATCGACCCCCGCTGTACCCTCTGCATCGCCATCAGTTCAACCGACGCCGGGTCCGACGCCATCCGCGCCTGTCCTTGTGGTCTCGCAATACGGGTTCAAGATGTCGCTGTCACAGAGCATGCTGGACGCCACATACCGGATCGACCACAGCTTCGATGGCACGCATACTGACGCCAACGGGGCGCGATACACGACAGTCGGCGACATCTATCTGTCCACACGGTCAATCCAGGCAACTCCAGGCTGCGGTGGAAACGGCCAGCGGTATTGGTATACGGCGAGCATCGAAGTGTTCTCGGCTGATCCACGGCACTTGTCGGTCATGTCCGGGTCAGGGAGATTCATTCGCATCGGTCAGTACTGGCTCGGGTACTCGTCGCCGCAGTACCTTCCGTACGGTGCCAATGGTCCCACCTGCGCCCAAGCACCCAGTGCGGTCCGGTCGTTCAGCAACGCCTACAACACCATCACTCCGTCGCCATGAAGACGGTACCCGGCGCCTGCCGGCTGGGTGCAGGGGTGGTGTCCCTCAAGGGTGAATAGCAGACCCTGGCCTGCGCGACGGTGACCTCCCTCGAGGACCGTACATCCGCCATCCACGAGGGTCACGCCACTGGGCTTGACCCCTCGCGACGGACACTCTGACTGTGAGTGGTTTTTTTCAGAACGGGCCTCACGCCTCCAACGTGAGGCGCACGCTCGAAGCTCATGCGCCGTCTCAGGTCGCCAGCGCAGAGACCTGGGTGGTGTCGTACCGGGCGCGCAGTGCGGCGATGGCCTCGGCGTCCGGCGGTCCGTCGACTGCAAGGATCGCGGCCAGCTCCTCGAAGTAGCGCTCGTGGCCCGGAGGTGTGGTCACGAGCAGCATCCGGGCCGGCGAAGCGCCCCGGTTGGCGAACGCGTGCGGGACCCCCACAGGAACGCAGACGAACGTCCCCGGCCCGCCGAGGGTGATGCGATCCCCGGCCCGCAGCTCCATCTCCCCGTCGAGGACGTAGAACAGCTCCTCGATCCGGGCGTGCAGGTGGGAGCCGGTGTCGAAACCGGGCTGAGCCCGGAATTCGAAGCTGGACGCTCCTGCGCACTCGGCGGCGGTGCTCAGCACACGCACCTCGGTGCCCGCAGCGAGATGACCTGGCCCGTCCCAGGGCCGATGATGACGGCGTCGGCGCTCATCGCATCCTCCTTTTTCCGGGTTTGCAAAGTTCGAGCGGTTCGAGCGGCGTGGTCTCGCACGATACTGGGCACGACATGGTCGAGCATGGCCAAAGGCGGTCTCAGCTTCGAGCCAAGCCCAGCTGGCAGCGAGCGAGGCAGCATCGAAGTGCGCCTTGTGGCTGTCGACGTCATCCACGAACTTCAAGAGGATTCGTCCAACCTGCCACGTTATCTTCCTATCTCTTCAGCGCCAGAGAGCTCGATACCGGCCCAGGTCTGAACCTTCAATCGAGGGCGGAAGGTGCGCGGCAGGCACGTCCGCGAAGAAGCGGCACTGGCGACACAACCACCGCGATCCCCAGGCCATCGCAGCCCCCGGCTCCTCGAGTCGCGCAGAAGGGCTGGGGGTGGCCACGGCCTGAAGGCCGCGCCGGCGGGGGGACATTGGCACCCCGGTGTCACCCGCACCGGAGTGCTCTGCGCCACCCAGCTCCCACCCGCTGGCTCCTCCGCCTCCTCTATCGCCGCCCTCCTTGTTCTGCAGCTCCCCCTCTCCGGTGCTCTGGTCTGCCCCTCTCCTCCTGCTACCCGTCTCTCATGCTGGTTGACCGATAGTTGGTCGCACACACTTGCACCAATGGTGCGCCGGTGCCACAGTGCGTCACGAAATGCACCCCAATCGACTGCGCTGTGACGCCTGCGGCAGAGTTCTGCCGGTCATCTCCAGACCCGGCCGCCCGGCCCGCTTCTGCGGCACATCGTGCCGGAGCGCGGCATACCGTCGCCGCCAGGCAGGGCTCGGGGAGACCGCCGACCGCTGGTCTCATCCCCGCGGCCACCTCTCCCTCGCCACGCTCGCGGCCTGGGTGGCCGCCGAGCGGGCGGCGGAGCGGACGCGCCGGGCGAGAGAGCGGCAGGCCGCGCGGCGGCGCTCCTGGCGGCGCTGGTGCCAAGCTCGGAGTCGAGCGAGCCGGTTGGACTTGCTCTGGTACGGCGCAAGCCCTGCCCCGAGCGAGGCCGCGGTCATCGCGCTCGAGGAGATGGTCGCCGCTGCGGTGGTCTGTACCGGGCTGGGGACACGCAGCCCCACCGGCAGCCGCCCGGACTGGGACCATGAGGTGACGGCCGCGAAGGAGCTCCTTGCCAAGGTGACGCCTCCGCATCGGTCGAGGGCCGAACGTCGACGTTCCCTGCGCGAGGAGCGAACGGCCGCCTCGAAGACGGCCTCGTCAGAAGGGCAGCGTCGGTCCAGGTGAGGCGCGCCGAGACAATCGTGGCGCGGGTTGCATGACAGCTTCGCCGTCCTCGACGCCCATCTGACGGCGAACGTAGCGGTCCACTTCAGATGACGGGACGCGTGTCAGCCGCCCGATCTTCATGTGGCGGAGTTCGCCACGACCGAGCAGTTCGTACACGAGCGTTCGCCCGCATCCGAGGACGTCCGCGACCTGATGGACGTCAAGAAGTCTTCCGGGGCTGACAGTGGAATGGGTAACGGAGTTGGGGTCGGTGTGTAGCTTCATGGCGCTACATCTTGCGCCGAAAGTGTACTCATAGCGTACGCACTTTGATATGCAAAAGCCTTGCCTGCTCAGGACTTTCCGCGACAGCCTCTTGGCCACCCCAGATGGAACCGTCGACCGCCTCCTCGCACCGCACTCACTCATCACCACCCCCGGGCGGGCGGCGGATCACTCCGACGTCCGTCTCCGCGTGGGGCGGGCGTCTACCCCCGGCCACCTCGATCGCCAAGCACGTGTTGTCGACGGTCGGAAATGACGTCGTTCTGATCGTTAGGGGGGTCAAACTTAAACCGTCGCCGACGGTTAGGACCGACCCTCTGAGTCGGGGCAGAGCGAAGCCCCAGGGTCGTGAATTGGTATCAAAACTGGTATCACCAGCGGCGAACAGAGGCGAAATTCGGTGGACGTCGCTGACGCGATTGCGCCGGTCCTGAGTACGAAACGATCATCCGCGAACACCCGCGAACCGGGCTCTGCCCGGCTCATAACCCCAGGGTCGCAGGTTCGAATCCTGCCCCGCCCACGGTTGTCAGGGACACTCGCGCGAGTGGCACAGCCGACCCGGCTACATGCCGGCGGGTGGGCCCGCCGGCAGCGGGAGGCGATGACGCGCCACCCACTGCCAGGGTCGGAGGTCAGCTCTGGGAGATGCCGCTGCGACGACGCAGGCGGCGAGTCATCCCGACGACCAGACGGTTGCTGCGGCGGAGGCCACCGCGGCGCGTCGTCGCTGCGAGCATGTACTCCTGCTCGCGGATCTGAGCCAACTCGTACAGCTGGGTATTCATCATTTCGCTCTCCTTTTCGTCACCGACGAAGCCTTGTCACTGGTGATACTATATACCTCGGACGCGTCACCTGTCAAACCGTAACGAAGGTGACGCCACAGAAGGACGATTCCGTCGTGGACGACCCTCCAGCAACTCGCCAGCCAGCACCCAGGGCGCTCGCGCTGGTGCAGGATTTCGTCAATACCGCGGAGCTCCCGGGCGGCTACGACGAGCTCGGCGACGTGCCCGCCACCGTGGAGTGGCTCGGAGCACGTGGCTATCAGGTGCCCCCGGATGAGCCTCAGCGGCGCCGCATCGTCGAGACGCGTGAGCACCTCCGCAGCCTGATCGCGGTCAACTCCGGGCAGGAGCTGCCGCCGGCCTCGGCGGCGCGGCTCTCCCGGTTGCTGGACGCGGCAGCCGTTCACCCAGTCGTGAGCGCGGACGGGGTGCGGCTGGCCTCCACTGCGCTTGGTGTCGACGGTTTCCTCGCGGCGCTGTTGGCGGCCCTCGTCCAGGGCACGATCGACGGCACGTTCGCCCGCCTCAAGGTGTGCCGCTCCGACACGTGTCAGTGGACCTTTTATGACAACTCCAAGAACGGGTGCGGGGCGTGGTGCACCATGCGGTCCTGCGGCGCCCGCGCCAAGGCCAAGGCGTACCGCGAGCGTCAGCGGGTTGACGCTCGCGCTGACGCGGCGCAGCCCGGAGCGGTCGACGCTGCCACTCCTCCTCGGCGAGGTGGGCCGAAGCTTCTCAGGCTGCCGGCCTAGTGGCAGACGTCGTGGACGGCCGCGCCGCGTCGTTCGGTGCTGCCGCGGCGGTGTACGAACGCGGGCGCCCGCAGTACCCCCAAGAGGCGATCGAGTGGTTGCTACCGCCCACAGCTCGTCGCGTGCTCGACCTCGGGGCCGGCACTGGGAAGCTGACCCGCCAGCTCGCGGCACCCGGGCTCGAGGTGGTCGCGGTCGAGCCGTCCGACGGGATGCGCGCAGTGCTCGCTCGGGCTGTGCCTGATGTCCTCATTCTCAAGGGAACTGCGGAAGCGATCCCTCTGGCGGACGACAGTGTCGACGCCGTGCTCGTGGCGCAGGCGTGGCATTGGGTCGATGCCGGCCGTGCGCTGCCCGAGGTGGCTCGCGTATTGTCACGCCCGGGTCGCCTCGGCCTCGTCTGGAACATCCGCGACGAGCGCGCTGACTGGATCAAACGACTCGGCGACATCATGCACGACGGCGACGACCCTCGCGCGCCCGGGCCTGCGGTTGGTCCGCCCTTTGCGCCGTTGCAGCGGCGCGACGTGGAATGGACGTATCGCATCAACGCCGATGCGCTCGTCGACCTCGTCGCCTCGCGCAGCTACGTGATCACCCTCCCAGAGCCACAGCGGGCAGCCATCCTTGCCCGGGTCCGCCGGCTCATCGACACGCACCCGGACCTTGCCGGTGCAGCAGAGATCGCCGTGCCATACGTGGCCGAGTGCTACAGGACAGACCTGCTGTGAGCTACCTGGTCCGCGCACTGGCAGAGGACGACTGGGCGCTTCTGCGCGCAGTGCGCCTGCAGGCTCTGGCTGACGCCCCCACGGCGTTCGGTAGCACCCTCACGCGCGAGCAGGCGTTCACGGAAGAGGCATGGCGTCTTCGGGCGAGGGGCTCCGCCGCCACCCGGCTCTTTATCGCGTGGTCTGAGAGGACCGCCGTCGGCATCGCCGGCGTCTACGACGAGGGCGACGGCTCCGTCCAGCTGGTGAGCGTGTGGGTCAGCGCCGAGCATCGCCGTCGCGGCGTCGCACGCCAGCTGACAATGGCGGCGTTGCGCTTCGCTGCGGCGCAGAATATCGACGTCGTCCGCCTGTGGGTCACCGACGGCAATTCCAGCGCGCGCACGCTGTACGAGAGCCTTGGCTTCGCGGTGACGGGCAACCGCCAACCGCTCCCGTCAGATCCCGCATTGGAGGAGCGCGAGCTGCAGGTGCGCCTGTCCGCAAGGCCGGACCTCCCGGCCGGCGCCGGCCCGGCGTAAGGAGGCGGCACATGCGCAGCCTGCACGTGGTCAGCATCGCGCGGCCGCCCGTGGTCATCTTCGACCACATCGCCGACGGCTCGCGCAACGCAACGTGGCGACCGTCCGTGGTGGAGGTGTCGCTACACAGTGGCGACCTCGGCGCCGGGACGGTGTGGAAGCAGGTGATCCATGGGCCGGGTGGCAGGCTGGCGGACGCCGATTACCGCGTCACCAGGTACGAGCCACACACCGCCTACGGCTACGAGATCATTGCGGGACCGATACGTGGCAGCGCGCTCTTCACGCTGACGGCGGCAGAGGACAGCGAGACCGCGGTGACCGCGGAGATGATTCTCAAGCCACGCGGTGCCATGCGGCTGCTGACGGGGTTCGTGTTGCGCCGGCTCGTGGACGAGATGGACAGCCTCGACCGCCTTCGCGAGGTCCTGAACGCGGCTCACCACGGGACCAACTAGCCGTTCGGCCGCGAAGGCGGCCTCATCAGCTCTATGATCGGCGCAAGCGATGAGCCTGCGCCGCCAGACGACGCGGATTGTTCCGCCTCTGCTCCGCGAGCGGACGTTTCGCCGTTACTGGACTGGACAGACGATCTCGCTGTTCGGTGACCAGGTGAGCATCCTTGCTCTGCCGCTGACTGCGGTCCTTGTCCTGCATGCCGGCGCCGCCCAGACCGGTTACCTCACCGCCGCCGGGCTCGCTCCGAGCCTGCTGTTCTCCATCGTGGCGGGCGGCTGGGTCGACCGGAAAGGTCACCGCCGGCGGGTCATGCTCACCGCCGACCTCGTTCGGGCGGTGCTTCTCGCGAGCCTCCCGATCACGTATCTCGCTGGTGTCCTCACCTTTGCCCAGCTCTACGCTGTGGCATTCCTGGTGGGCTGCGCCAGCGTGCTCTTCAACGTGGCGCAGGGCACTGTGTTCGCCTCTCTGGTCCGGCCAACCGACTACGTCGCCGCCAACTCCCTCATCCACGGCAGTCGCGCCCTGTCGTTTGTGGGCGGCCAGAGCGCCGGTGGTGTCCTGGTTCAGTTGGTCACCGCTCCAGGGGCGATCCTCATCGATGCCTGTTCGTTCCTGGCCTCCGCTCTATTCCTGCGCAGCATCCATCCGAGGGAACCGCTGACCGCGGCGGGCGGGCGTGGACACCTGCTGGAGGGTGTTCGATTCATTGCGCACTCGCGCGAGGTCCGGGCGCTTCTCCTGGCCACAGCGACCATCAACGTCTTCAACTTCATGGAGGCGGCCATCTTCGTCCTGTACGCCATCCGATCCCTGGGGCTGACGCCTGCCCAGCTGGGTCTGGTGCTCGGCATCGGGGCGGTCGGCGCGGTGATCGGCGCCGCGCTCACGTCCCGGGTGGCACGGCGGCTGGGCGTCGGCGGTGCGTTCACCCTCAGCTGCGTCGTCTTTCCTGCGTCGTTCATTCTCATACCGGTTGCCGGAGGGATGGGCAAGCCGGCAATCCTCGCGCTGCTCTTCGCCGCCGCGTTCGGTGGGGGCGTCGGCGTGGTCATGCTCGACATCACCATCGGCGCCATCCTCACCGCCGCTGTCCCGGCCGTGCTCCGCGCCCGCGTGTCAGGCGCGTACAGCACCATCAACTATGGCCTGCGCCCGGTCGGGGCGCTTGCAGGCGGCGCGATGGGAAGCGCGCTGGGGCTACGGCCGACATTGTGGATCGCAACCATCGCGGGCGTGGCGGGCGTCGTCTGGTTGATCCCATCACCGATCCCCCGCCTGCGCACGCTTCCCGAGCTGCGGGACGAGCCGGTTCCACCTGGCCGAGATGTGGTAGCCGGCGCTCAGGTGGACGGCACGAAGTCGGGGCCGACCAGCTCGTAGAGAACGTGGTCCTGCCACAGGTCGGCAATGAACAGATAGCGGCGCATCACCCCGACCCTGGTGAAGCCGGCCTTTTCGAGCACGCGCTGCGAGCCGATGTTGGTCGGCATCGCCCCGGCGTCGAGGCGATGCAGGCGCAGTCCGTCAAAAGCCTGCGCGACCACCAGCCGGAGTGCAGCGGTAGCAACACCACGCCCTCGAACGGCCGAGTCGACCATGTATCCAACGTTGGCCGTCTGCACCGGCCCGCGATGGATGGCATGGAGTGAGATGTCGCCCGCGATGACGCCATCCAGGCGGATCGTCCAGTTGAGGCGCACGCCCTGGGAGGTTTCGCGAAGGATGGCGGCGATCCGCGCGGCCTGGCCCGACGCGGTGTACGTGTCAGCGGTCTGCGGCGGGCTCACCCGCTCGATGTCGGAGCGATTCCGCGCGTTCATCTCCGCGAGCGCAGCCGCGTCCGCGATGTCGAGCGACTGGATGGAGACGCCATCGGCCATCATCGAACCGTACAGCGGAGCGCGGTGAGGGCGACCCACCAGAGGGAGCGGTATGAGTGGCCGGCGGTGTTGTGCGAATGGCGTCCGTGCGGCTGAACAGCCCTATGGCCAGAGGGGACCGGTACACCAGACGCTCCATGTGGCGAGTGTCTGCGCGCTGGCAGGATATGATCGTCCCCGGTATCGTCGCGTTTGTGCTCCGTCCGTCCCTACCCGATCCGCCGACCGCCGCCGACGAGAAGACCACGCTGGTCGCCTTCCTCGACTGGTACCGGGACTGTCTGCTTCGCAAGGTCGAGGGCCTCGACCGCGAGGCGCTGACGCGCAGACTTGTCCCGTCCGCGACCACCCTGCTCGGCATCGTGAAACACCTCGCCTACGTGGAGCGCGGCTGGTTTCAGAACACGTTCCTCGGGCAGACGAGGTACCGGCCACCACGCAGCGCCGCTGACGACGCCGAGTTCTCCATCGAGGACGCCGAGACCGTCGACAGCATCATCACGCTGTACCGGGATGAGGTGGCGAGGTCGCGGGAGATCGTCGCCGGCGCCGCTCTCGACGACCACGCCAGGCGCGAGGACCGGAGCGACTACACCCTGCGCTGGATCATGGTGCACATGATCGAGGAGACGGCACGACACGTCGGTCATGCGGACATCCTGCGTGAGCAGACCGACGGTGCCGCCGGAGAGTAGGGGCCGGGGCGGAGGCGGGAAGACCTGGTGGAGCACGAGCTGGAGCCGACGGTATCCGCCGACACCTACCTTGCGGGCGACGGTTCCATCAGTTCGATGCGGTTGCCAAATGGGTCATCCACGTAGACGCGCTCGAATCCCTCCAAGGGTTCGTCCGTGTTGACAGCGATCCCAGCGGCCGCAAGCCTGTCGACCAGCGCCCCGAGCCCATCGACCAGCAGTGCGGGGTGTGCCTTCCTGGCCGGACGGAAGTCCGCCTCGACGCCAAGGTGGATCCGCAGCGGGCCCGCCTCGAACCAGCAGCCACCACGCGTCGCGAGATGCTCCGGCTTGGCAACCCTGGGGATGCCGAGGAGCCCCTCGTAGAAGGAGGCGGCGCGGTCCTCTGCGCCGGCCGGCATGGCCAGCTGGACGTGTTCGATGGCGCGGACAGACATGTGCGCACGATCATGCACCAACGAGCTCACGTGCTCGGCGGCACGAAGTCGGGGCCGACCAGCTCGTAGTGAATGTGGTCCTCCCACGAGGCGCGGACGAACAAGTAGCCGCGCATCACACCCACACGCGTGAAGCCCGCCTTCTCGAGGACTCGCAGCGAGGCGACGTTGCTCGGCATCGCTTCGGCGTCGAGCCGGTGCAGGCGAAGGTGGGTGAACGAGCGCGCGGCCACGAGTCGTAGCGCGGCCGTGGCGACTCCGCGGCCGCGAAACGGTGCGTCCACCATGTAGCCGACGTTGGCGCTCTGCACGGGTCCTCGATAGATGCGATGCAGCGAAATGTCACCGGCGAGCGCCTCGTCCACGAGGATCGTCCAATGGGCACGGAGACCCTGGGCGCACTCTCGGAGGATGCTCGAGATCCGCGCCACCTGGGCCGCCTCGCTGTACGCATCGGCCGGCTGAGGCGGGCTCACCCGCTCGATGTCCGCCCGGTTGCGGACGTTCATCGCGGCAATTGCGCGCGCGTCGGCGATGTCCAGCGCGCTGATGGTGACGTGCCCACTCACCGCCAGACCCTACCTCGCCGGCGTGCAGGACAGCGGTTACCAGACCAGCGGTATCAGCCGCTTCCGCCCGCGTGCGTACGACGTCCAGGCCGGTCCTAGGCGCGACGCCAGGGCACGCTCCTCGACGAGGATGCGCAGGACGAGGCCGGCAACGCTGAACGCCGATGCGACGATGCAGCCGGTCCAGCTGCCGAGCGCCAGCGCGACCCCGATCGCCGTTAGCAGCGCTCCGGTGTATGACGGGTGTCGGAGCCGGCTGTACGGCCCGCGGTCGATGATGCGGTGGTCGGCCTGGACCTCAACCGCCGTAGTGAAGAAGGCACCGAGGGTCGCGGCCGACCACTGGCGAAGGACGATGCCGGCGAGTGCCAGCGCCACGCCCACGGCGACCACGCCCCAACCGGCGATGCGACCGACCTCCAGCCACGCCAGCCCGAATGCAGCGGCCGTGCCCGCCGCGATGAGGACCACCACCCACACGCGGCTGCCCCTGTCGAGGTTCTCGCCGCTGCCGCCGCGGTTGCGCACCATGATGCGCAACTCGGAGAGACACCAGAGCACCAAGGTCGCGGCGAACGCCGCGATGGCCAGTGGCTCTCGATAGACCAGCGGCTCCATGAGGGTGGAGACTCTGCGCTTCGCCGGGCGCTGCTGCCGTCGGCCGCGCTCAGATCAGGACTGTTGACCCTGCGCCTGCTGCACCTCGTCGGGAACCGGCGCGGCGGTGGCTGGCGCCGCCAGCGCGTGCCCCTGGAGGTCGACGAAGGGCTGCACGAGCTCGGCGGGGAGAGGCACCACCACCACGGTGGAGTCGGTGCTTCTGATCTCGCTGAGCGCCTGCAGGAAGCGGACCTGTACGTCGTGCGGCTGATCAGCGAGGAGCGCGGCGGTCGCCTCAAGCTTGCGCGCGAAATCGGCGTCGTCCCCGGGGGTTGGGCGCTCGACAGGAGCGCCTCGGAGCTCCGCCTGGCGTGCCATGGCACGCTGCATCGCCTCCGGCAGGACCACCTCCTCGATGTCCACCGAGGTGACGCGGATACCCCAGGGCTCGGTGCGTACGTCGACGAAACGTGCCAGTGCGTCGCGGATCGCCTCGCCGTTCAGCAACAGCTCGCGCAGCCCATTGCCCGCGACCACGTCACGCAGGGCCGCATGGACCAGCTGGGCGGTCGACCGCTTGTAGTCGACGACACGCGTCACCGCCAGGAGCGGGTTGAGCACCTGAAGGTGCACGGCCGCACTGACCCGAACGGGGACGCCGTCGTGGGTGATCACCTCATGCGGTGGTACCTCGAGTGGGGCGCTGCGCAGGTCCACCTTGGTGAGGCGGTCGACGCCGAGCGGGAGGATGTAGCGCAGACCTGGTTCCAGCAGCGGGCCGCGCCGACCAAGGCGCAAAACCACGCCCCGCTGGTACTCCCTGATCACGCGAAGACCGCTGGCCAGGACAATCAGCGCGCCACTGCCCCCGACGATCGCCGCGATGATTCCCGGCTCCAATGCCCCCCTCCACAGCTGGCGCCATTGTAGCAGCGTCCGATTCGTTTGCACAGCCCGACGCGATTGGTGCTATCACCCGGTCCAGGGCTCGTGGGCGGCACTACGGGGCGAAGACGCCCTGGGTCAGGCGGAGCTCAGCGCAGAGAGTAGGTGGCCGGACGCTCGGAGGACACCACCACGCTCGAACCCGCGCGCTCGAGCAGCCGGCGCACCTGCTGACCGGAGACCTCGGTGCCGTCGAGGCGCTGGCGGATGGCGGCAACCGCTAGCGGCCGTCCGCTGCCGCGCAGGACCGCGAACACGCGATCCTCGAGGGCTGCGGTCGTCGGGGCAGACTTGCTCCGCCTGCCCTGGCGGGCGCCGTTCGGATGGGAGGCTGCCGCCTCGTCGTGGCCACTCCGGGTCACCTCGGCCACGACGGCGTGCTCGGCCGGGGCGCTGTCGAGAAGAGCAGCCGGCGGCGGCGCCGGCATCGAGATGGTCGTGCGCCCGGGCGCCTCACCGCGCAGGCGCGCCATCAGCGTCGGAAGGTCGTCGAGCACCTGGCGGACGAAGGCCGGGTTGCCCCGGACCTCGATCTCACGCTCACCGTCGCGGATGCGCACGCTGTGGTCGGGCGGTGGCATCTCGCCGCCACGCGTCGGCGGACGCACGAACGGGCGCTGCGCCACGAAGCCGGGGCGGTCCATTGGTGGCCGATCGCCTCGGTCACCACCGGGCCCGGCCGGACGGTCGTTGCGGCCCCGGTCGAACGGCGCGCCACGAAAGGGCCGGCGATCGTCCGGGCTCACCAGGTCAACTCTTGGCGCCTTCGCCCTTGGTCGAGACCGTGCCGGACACCACCCCGTTGGACCCGCCACCCTCGCCGGATCCCTGCTCCTGCTCGTCGCGCGGACCGCTGTCCGGCTGCGATTCCGTCTCGCCCTGCGACGAGGAGGGAAGCGTGATCGACTCGGGAAGGTCGTCATCGAAGTCGGGAGGAGCGCCGAAGAGGCGGTCGGCAAGTTTGGTGCGCAGTGGCGACTTCACGATGGCAACGACGATGCCGGTCCCGGCCGCCAGCACCAGGATGCGCCGGACGCGACGGCGCCGCCTGGGGCGGACGGCCACCGCGAGGGCCTCGGAGGCGTCAGCCAGGCGGTGGCGGGCTGCCTCCGCAGCCTGTCCGGCCTTCACCTCGCCGGTGTCGGCGAGGCGACCGGCGGTGTCAGCGAGAACCACGGCGGCACGCTCGGCGGCGTGGCTCAATGTTTCTGCGGACCGCTCGGCGGCGGTGCGAAGCACGGGCGCGGCCACGCGCTGGGCATTCTGGGCAGCGGCGACGGCGCGCTCTGCGAACTCCGAGGCGGCCTCCCCGACGACCTCAGCCGCGCGGGTCCCGGCGCTCGAAACCTCACGTTCGATCACTGCCGTCTTCGACTTGCGTCCCAACATCACGAACGTCCTCCGCTGCCCCGACCATTTAGTGGAAACCACGATCATACGTGCGGCGGCCTGTCGAGGCATTGGGGCGGGCGCCGATCGTGTGCGCTCAGGCGGCTTTGGCGCGCGCGACAGCGACAAGCGACAGCCCTGTGTCGAGCGGCGCATCGAGGAACCAGCGAATCCGCGAAGCGACCACGGGCCCGACCACCTTCACCAGCCTCTCCTCGTCGGCGGCGTACACGGCGGCAAGCGACGGGAAGGCTCGCGCCAGCCGCTGCGCGGACGCGGCGTCGATGCCGGCCACGGTCATGAGATGGTGCCAGCGGCGCGTGGTCAGCTCACCAGGTGCGGACGTCTCGCCGAGCGGGAGGAGCAACTCTGTCGGGGTGGCGCTCATGCGCCCAGTGTAGCGAACGGATGTTCGTAACGCAAGTCGGCGAATGGCTGGCGCGCCCGTGCTAGGCTGGCGCCGATGCCACTGTATGAGTACCGCTGCAACGACTGCCGCTCGACCTTCGAGGTGCTCCGGCCGATGGGTGAGCGCGAGCTGTCGGCGCTGTGTCCCAGCTGCGAAAGCCGGGCGAGCATGCCCCTGATCAGCCGCGTCGCCGCCACCCGGTCCACATCCTCTGCCACGGCGGTGGCCGAGGCGCCGCGTCCCTCCGGTGGCTGTTGCGGGGGCGCTTGCGGCTGCGGCTGACCAAGCAGCTCAGCGCTTGACGGCGGCGTCGCCAAGCTGAGGTCCCAGGCGGTGGTACCGGCGCGCGAAGTAGAGCAGCGGCTCGCCGTCGGTTGAGGCTGCCGCGACCACGCGGCCCACGATGATGGCGTGGTCGCCGTGCTCGGAGATGGATTCGACCTCGCAGTCGAACCAGGCCAATGCTCCGAGGAGCAGTGGCGCGCCGGTGACCGCGGTCGTGGTCGGCGCCTCGTCGACCAGAGGCTGCAGCGCCCGCCCCCGCGTCGATGCGCGCCGTCCGATCGTCTCCTGCTCGGCTGACAGAACACTGAGGCCGACGTGGCCACTGTCGCGGACGAGCCCGATCAGCTGACCGGCGCGGTCGAGCGCGAGCAGCACCATCGGTGGCTCCAGCGACAGCGACGCGAACGCCGTCGCGGTGATGGCGTGATGCATCCCGCGGTGCGCGGCCGCGGCGACAGTCACCCCGCTGGCGAACCGCGCCGCGGCGTCGCGGAACGGGGTGAGATCGACTGCTGCGCGAGGGCTCGTCTTCACGTCGCGAGCATACGGCTCGGGCACCGCACGGGAGCTTGTTAGACGGAGGCTGCCTCGAGCGACGCGTCCTCGATGGCGGCGACGTCGAGCGCCGCCGCGTCGAGGTCGGCGGGGCTCGCGGTGTCGAAGGTCAGGTCGAGCTGCAGCATGTTGTCGATGAACACGGTGCGGTGCTGGGGGTGGGGACCGTGGGTCCGAATGGCGTCACGATGCTCGCGGGCCCCGTACCCCTTGTTGCTCGCCCAGTTGTAGTGCGGTGCATCGTCGTGCATCGCGGTCATGATCGCGTCGCGGTGCACCTTGGCGACGATCGAAGCAGCGGAGATCGCGGGAACGAGGTTGTCGCCCTTGACCAGGCAGTGGACGGTGCGCGTTGCGTTGATGCGCAATCGCCCGTCACAGCAATAGCCGTCGGCATCGACAAGGTCGACGAGGCGGCGGAAGACTTCCACGTTGGCCCAGCCCAGCCCGCGCCGGTTGATGTCCGCTGCTGAGATCTCGGCAACCACCCACGCCAGCGCGCGGCGGCGAATGACGGCGCCGACCAGCTCGCGCTGCCGCGCGCTGAGCAGCTTGCTGTCGCGCAGCAGTGGATGCCGGAAACGCGGCGGCAGCACCACGGCCGCGGCGACGAGTGGTCCGGCGTAGGACCCGCGGCCCACTTCATCCATCCCGCACAGCCGGAAGCTCCGAGGGTCCTCGACCCCGAAGGTGTCGCGCAGGTAGGTGGTGAGACGAAAGCGGGGCATCGCGCGGGGCTCAGTCTAGGCCTCGCCGGGGCCGTCCGGTGGGCGGCTTCGCCGCGAGCCCTCTGCTAGGGTGGCTGCAGATGCGAGCGAGCGAGGGTTGCCGCGATGGCTGAGATCACCTGGACGGACGTTGCGCCGCGCGACGGCCTGCAGAACATCTCCGACACAGTCTCCACCGAGGTCAAGGTGCGATTGATCGAGGGGCTCCTGGCTGCCGGTGTTCCACGCGTGGAGGCCACCTCATTCGTCTCCCCGAAATGGGTGCCGCAGCTCGCCGACGCCGCGGAGGTCCTGCGCGGAATCGGTCCGGCGGCGCTGGCCCGGCTGCGCGTGCTCATCCCCAACCGGCGTGGCCTGGAGCTTGCCCTCGAGCACGAGGTGACCAATGTCCTGTACACCATCGGTGCCACCGACACGTTCAACCGCCGCAATGTCAATCGCAGCGTCGCAGAGTCGCTCGACGACCTCGACGCTGTTGTCGGTGACGCACGACAGGCGGGTTGCGAGGTCGACGTCGCGGTGTCGGTGAGCTTCGGCTGCCCCTTCGAAGGCGAGGTGGACCGGCAGCGCATCGTCGACCTCTGCAGAGAGCTGGTGTCGCGCGGCGCCGCCGAGGTGGGCATCGCCGACACCATCGGGGTGGCCCATCCCGCGGCGGTACGCGAGCTGTGCGCGCGTGCCGGCGAGGTCGTCCCGGGTCAGCGGCTGTCCCTGCACGTGCACGACACGCGTGGCCTCGGAGTGGCCAATGTCCTCGTTGCGTACGAGGCCGGTGTGACCAGGTTCGACGGCAGCGCCGGCGGCCTGGGTGGGTGCCCGTTCGCGCCGCGCTCCACCGGCAATGTGTGCAGCGAGGATGCCCTGCAGGCCGTCGCGAGCGCCGGTGGGATCCACGGGTGCGACCTGGCTGCGTACGTCGCTGTGAGCCAGACGCTCGCTGCCGACATCGGTCGGGAGCTGCCCGGCAAGCTCTACCGCGCCGGCGTCTGGACCGGCCCGGCGGTTGCGGAGTCCGTGGCGTGACCGATGGTGCCGCCTCGAAGGAGAGCGTCGTGCACGACGCATCGGAGCTCGAGCAACGGCTGACGCGGGCGCGCGCGGGTGGATCGGAGAAGGCCCGCACCAAGCTGCACGAGCAGAACAAGCTGATGGCGCGCGAGCGCATCGCCCGGTTGCTCGACGGCGACACAGCCTTCGTCGAGGATGGCCTGCTGGCCAACAACCTCGCCGGGGACCTGCCCGCGGACGGTGTTGTCACCGGCATCGGCACCCTCGGAGGACGGCCGTGCGCGGTCATGGCCAACGACCCCTCGGTCAAGGCCGGGAGCTGGGGGGCGCGCACCGTCGAGAAGATCGTGCGCATCCTCGAGACGGCGGAGCGCCTGCAGATACCGATGGTGTACCTGGTCGACTCCGCCGGAGCGCGGATCACCGACCAGGTGGCCATGTTCCCGGGGCGCCGCCACGCCGGGCGCATCTTCCGCATGCAGGTGCGTCTCTCGGGACAGGTGCCGCAGCTGTGCGTCCTGTTTGGACCGTCGGCCGCGGGTGGCGCATACATCCCTGCGTTTTGCGACGCCGTGATCATGGTTGAAGGGAACGCGTCCATGTATCTCGGATCGCCGCGCATGGCCGAGGTGGTTGTGGGGGAGAAGGTCTCGCTCGAGGAGATGGGCGGTGCGCGGATGCACTGCAGCGTCAGCGGCTGCGGTGACGTCCTCGTCAAGACGGAGGAGGACGCGATCGCGGCCGCTCGCTCGTACATGTCGTTCATGCCGTCGTCGTGGCGTCAACCGGTCGCCGATGCGGCCAGCGTGGTGCCGGCCGAGGACGCGCCTTCGATCGAGGAGACGATCCCCTCCGAGCCCGCCCACGGCTACGACGTGCAGGACGTGATCAGGGGGCTCGTCGACGCGGGCTCGTTCTTCGAGATCAAGCGATTGTTCGCCCGCGAGCTGGTGACCGGCTTCGCGCGCCTCGATGGGCGTGCCATCGCTGTGATCGCCTCGCAGCCGCGCTTCAAGGGCGGCGTGCTCTTTGTCGACTCCGCCGACAAGGCCGCGCGGTTCATCAACTGCTGCGATGCCTTCAACATCCCGCTGCTGTTCCTCGCCGACGTCCCCGGGTTCATGATCGGGACCGCTGTGGAGCGCCAGGGGATCATCCGCCACGGCGCCAAGATGATCGCGGCGCTCAGCCAGGCCAGCGTGCCCAAGGTCTGCGTGATCCTGCGCAAGGCCTATGGGGCCGGGCTATACGCCATGTGCGGACCAGCATTCGACCCCGACTGCACCCTCGCGCTGCCATCGGCGCAGATTGCGGTGATGGGCCCCGAGGCGGCGGTCAACGCGGTGTACTACAACCGCATCCAGGAGCTGCCAGAGACCGAGCGCGCCGGCTTCGTGAGCAGGTTGCAGGACGAGTACCGAGAGGACATCGACATCTACCGACTGGCCGATGAGCTGATCGTCGACGCCGTGGTGTCACCGTCAGACCTGCGCGGCGAGCTGGTGCGGCGGTTTGCGGTGTATGCCTCCCGCGTCCGCGACGACGTGCCCCGCCACCACGGCAACTTTCCAACATGACGAAGGGGGGACGGGGCGAAGGGGGAACTTTGTTCCCCCCTCGGGCTCCCCCCATCGTGCGGTGTCAGCTCCGGCGACATGAAGTCGCCTGCGCTGACGGTCTGTCGGGTGAGGGGGGAGGCTTGTGGAGCCCCTCCCGGGGTACCCTACGGGCATGTGGCAGAACATCAAGACCACGCTTCTTTTGGCGCTCCTTGACGCGCTCTTCCTGATCGTTGGTGGCCTCATCGGCCGCGGCACCGGCCTGATCGTCGCCGCGGTCATCGCCCTGGCCGTCAACGGCATCGCGTACTGGAAGAGCGACGCCATCGCCGTGCGTGCCGCCCGGGCCGTCGAGGTGACCCCCGAGCAGGCGCCGGAGCTTCACCAGATGGTGGCCGAGCTCGCCGCCGCGGCGGGCATGACCAAGCCGCGGGTCTACATCAGCGACGACCCCTCACCGAATGCGTTTGCGACCGGCCGCAACCCCGAACACGCGGCAGTGTGCTGCACCACCGGCATCCTCAACCTTTGCAGCGCGCGCGAGATGCGCGGGGTCCTCTCCCACGAGCTCAGCCACGTCCGCAACCGCGACATCCTCACAGCGTCCACTGCGGCCACCCTTGCCCTGGGGATCTCGATCATCGCCCAGATTGCACAGTTCTCGCTGTTCTTCTTCGGCAATGAGGAGGAGAGCGCCGGCCAGGTGCTGGTGACACTGCTGGTCGCCTTCCTGGCCGCGCCCGCCGCGGCGATCATCCAGCTCGCGATCAGCCGCTCACGTGAGTACGAGGCCGACCACGACGGTGCCGTGCTCTCGCACGACCCATTGGCCCTGGCCGACGCGCTCCGCAAGCTCGAGGCACGCACGGCCCAGGTCCCCATGCAGGTGGCCCCGGCTTTGGCCCCGCTGTACATCGTCAACCCATTCGGCAACCGGCGCGCCTCGCTGGCCGCGCTGTTCTCCACGCACCCGCCGCTGGAAGAGCGGGTCGCTCGGCTGGAGCGGATGGCCCAGGGCCGCTGATCTCACCGGCGACGCCTGCGCTGTCGAGTCGGCGACGATTGGCGACATCCAGAAGTTCTTCCTCGACCTCAGCAACACCCTCGGTTCGTTCGCCTACCTGATCGTCTTCCTCGGGGTGGGCATCGAGTCCCTTGGGATACCAGTGCCCGGCGAGACGTCCCTGCTCGTCGGCGTCTTCTTAGCCACCCAAGGCCGGCTGAGCGTGCCTGTGGTCGCGGCCGTGGCGTGGGTGGGCGCGGTCATCGGCGACAACCTCGGCTACGCAATCGGACGCCGATGGGGGACGCGCCTGGTCCGAGTGCCTGCGGTGGGCCGTTTCTACAGTGTGGAGCGTCTTGAGCGCGCCGAGGAGCTCTTCGCGCGGCGCGGCTGGGTGGCGGTGTTCACCGGCCGGTTCATCGCGCTGTTGCGCATCTTCGCCGGCCCGCTCGCCGGGATGCATCGGATGCCGTGGCCGGGATTCTTCGTTGCCAATGCAACGGGTGGCGCGTTGTGGGTGGCCGTCATCGTCGTCGTGGGAGTTGTGATCGGCAGCAACCTCGACCGTGCCATCAAGCTCGTCGGGCAGGTGGGGTACATCGGCCTCGGCGTCGCCGCGCTCGCCATTGCCGCGTACGTGGGATGGCGGCTCTGGAGGCGCCGGCGCAAGGCCTAAGCGGTCGAGGTCACCATCGTGGCGCGCCAGACGATGCGCTGGCTGTCGATCCAGAACGGTGTGCAGGTGATCAGCGTGAGGTCGTGCCCACTGGTCGGGACGAGCTGGCTGACGTTGCTGGGATTGAGCGTCCAGCGACCGGTGACTTTGTACACGAAGGTATGACACGTTCGGTCCTGGACGGACACGGTGTCGCCCACGTTGAGCTGGTCGATGTGCTCGTAGTCCGGCTCGCGGTGGAAGGCGATGATCGAGTTGCCCTGCTGCCCCGGCGCCGACGTGCCCGTGTAATGGACCATCGAGCGGTTGTGCAGGGAATCCCAGGTGCCGTCGGTGGCCACCCCACCGTAATGCTCGGCGGCCGGTGAGCTGAAGGTCACCAGCGCGTAGTCGGACGGGGATCCCGATCCGCACGTGACCGCGGTCTTGGGAGGGGGAGTCGACGCGGGGGGGGCACCGATGAGCGCGTCGGACGGCCCTTTCTGCCACGAACCGAGCGCGGACTGGTCGGCGTGACCGCGCTGCCAGACCCCGATCAGCGGCGCTGCGACCAGGCCGATCCCGGTCAGGATGGCGGCCACCCCGAGGGCGAGGAGGCTCAGCCGCAGAGGTGAGCGCTTGACGCGTTGCGGTCGGGGATACGGCCTGACATCCATCGGCCCAAGGATACGCCGTCTGACGCGATGGACAGCGCTGGCGAAGCTCTCTGTCGCCGTCTGCGAGCCGGCCCGTGACGGGCTGCGGTCAGCGGCGCCGGGGGTTTCGGGGGCGCTTGCGCCCGTAGGCGACGCCTTCGGCGACGGCATCGAAGGCGGCCACCGGGCCGTTGCTCGCCAGCTGGATCCCGTCGCCCTGGACGAACACTTTGCGAGTGCCCACGTCGATGAGGTAGGAGACGCTGCGGCCGCCGGCGCCGTCGGGAAGGATGGAGACGTCCGAGACCGTTCCCGTACGGCGGCTGCCGCCGTACGGGAAGGTCACGCGACTGCCGATCGCGATGGCGCCTTCAGGCGCGGCATCGCTCAACGGCCGGAGGGCCGGAAGCAGTCGCTGCAGTAAACGGGCTTGTCACCTCGAGGCTGGAAGGGCACCCTCGCGATGCCACCGCAACCGGCGCAGGTCACCTCGTACATCTGGCGCGGAGCGCTGGATCGGGCGCCGTACCCGCCACCGCCACCGCCACCGCCACCGCCGTAGCCGCCGCCGCCGCCGCCGCCGCCGGCTGCGGCTCGCCGCGCCGCCCGACAGCTCGGGCACCGGGAAGGCGGATTGGTCAGACCGCGGGAGGCGAAGAACTCCTGCTCACCCTCGGTCCAAATGAAGTCAACGCCGCACTCGCGGCAACGAAGAGTCTGGTCTACCGGCACGCGCCAAGGTCCTCCGCCGGGACGTTTGGGCGCCCGGTCATAAGTGATACGTGCGCCTAACAGTACACGGTCCCGGGTTCGATCGCCACCGCCTGTTCGATCGTGTTTCAGGGGGAAGGGGGAACTCTGTTCCCCCCTCGGGCACCCCCTTTCAGCGGTGTCAGCTCCGGCGAAATGAATTCGCCTGCGCCGACGGTCTTGCCGCAGGAACCATGTGCGAGCGCACGCGAGCCCGGCGCGATTCATCGCGCCGAGTGGGAGGTGAGACGGCACGGCTCCGCCGGGTCGTCGAGGAGGGCGCATCGCCCTCCTGTAAGGACAAAGGGGTCCCCAAGCCACGCCCGCAGCGTGGCAGGGGCTACCATCGGGCCGGCCCTGGACAGGAGCGGGCCCTGGCGCACTGGGCGTCTGGGTGGCCGCCGGTGGGGCTGGAGGAAGCTGATGATTCACGCCCGACGCCGCCTGTTCACCTCGGAGTCGGTCACCGAGGGCCACCCCGACAAGGTCGCCGACCAGATCAGCGACGCGGTGCTCGACGCCGTCCTCGAGAAGGACCCGCTGGGACGGGTTGCCTGTGAGACGGCGCTCACCACCGGCACAGCGCTCGTCTTCGGTGAGATCACCACCGACGCCTACATCGACATCGCCGGTGTGGTACGCCGCACCATCAAGGACATTGGCTACGTCCGCGCCAAGTACGGCTTCGACTACGAGACGTGCGGTGTGCTCGTCTGCATCGACGAGCAGTCACCGGACATCGCCCAGGGGGTCAACACCGGGGGTGCTGGCGACCAGGGGATGATGTTCGGGTTCGCGTGCGACGAGACACCGGAGCTGATGCCGGCGCCGATCCAGCTCGCCCACGGCCTGGCCCGCCGGCTCAGCGAGAAGCGTCGTGACGGCACCCTGCGCTGGGCGCGGCCCGACGGCAAGACCCAGGTCACCGTCGAGTACGACGCCGACGGCCGTCCGCGCCGGGTGGACAACGTGCTGGTCAGCATCCAGCACTCTGAGGACGCCTCGCACGAGCAGATCTTCAGTGACATCCAGCGCCACGTCGTCGAGGAGATCATCCCTCCGGAGTGGCTCGACAGCGCCACCATCCGCCACGTCAATCCCACGGGGCGCTTCGTCATCGGAGGCCCCCAGGGTGACGCAGGCCTCACCGGCCGAAAGATCATCGTGGACAGCTACGGCGGCTACGCTCGCCACGGCGGCGGCGCGTTCAGCGGCAAGGACCCGACCAAGGTGGACCGCAGCGCTGCCTACGGGGCGCGCTGGGTCGCCAAGAACCTCGTCGCCGCCGGCATGGCCGCCAAGTGCGAGATCCAGGTGGCGTACGCGATCGGCGTCGTGAAGCCGGTCTCGGTGCTGGTGGAGACATTCGGCACCGAGACCATCCCCGTGGAGCAGATCGAGGATCTGGTCACAAAGCACTTCGACCTCTCGCCGTTCGGGATCATCTCGGCGCTCGAACTGCGCCGTCCCATCTACCGGCAGGTGGCCGCCTTCGGCCACTTCGGCCGGCACGACCTCGACCTCCCCTGGGAGCGTACCGACCGTGCGCTGGACCTCGCCGAGGAGGCTGGCACCACGCCGATCCTGGCTGTCGCGGCGGGCTGACCCCGCGCACTCGTCTCCTCGGTCATCATCGCGGCCGTGGCTTTGCACATCCTGGTCCTCGCGGGGGGCAGCGGCACTCGACTGTGGCCCCTGAGCCGCCGCGCGCTGCCCAAGCACCTCCTGCCGCTCGGTCCTGACGGCCAGACACTGCTGCGGGCCACGGTCGAACGGGTGGCGCCACTCGCGGATGAGGTCCACGTGGTCACCGCCGCCGAGCAGGCTGAGGCCTGCGCCGTGGCGCTCGACGGCACCGCGGAAGCGGTCGCGATCATCGCCGAACCCAGCGCCCGGGGCACCGGCCCCGCACTGGGGCTGGCGGTTCACCAGATCGTCCACCGCGACCCCGATGCACTGATCGTCTCCGTTCACGCCGACCACCACATCGACGACACGGAGGCGTACCGCGCCGCGGTGCTCGCCGTTGCCGGGTGGGCGGCCGCCACCGGCGGACTGGCCGCGATCGGGCTGACGCCCACCTTCCCATCCACCGGGCTCGGCTACATCGCTGTCGGGGCCGCCGAGTCACCCGGCCGGTGGATATCGCCGCCGGGTCCCACCACCGACCCGGTCCTGCTAGCCGCGGCCTCGGCCCTGCCGGCCGCGCACGCGGACGCCTTCGTCGAGAAACCCCCGCTCGACCGCGCCACCGCCTTCGTCGAGGACGGCGACCACCTCTGGAACCTGGGCCTCTTCGCTTGGACCGCCAGCGCCTTCCTCGCCGAGCTCAGAGCCACGGACGCCCGGCTTGACGCCGAGCTCCACGCTGTCGTCGAGGCGCAGGCGGCAGGCGACGAGAAGGGCGCCGCGGAGATCTACGCGAGGTTGCCGGCGATCGCCGTCGATCCGCTGCTGATGGAGGGAAGCGCGCACCTCACCGTGGTGCGTGCCGGGTTTGGCTGGTCAGACCTGGGGTCGTGGTCAGACCTCCT
>NZ_JAEKNS010000129.1:0-38151 GCF_016464765.1 Candidatus Aeolococcus gillhamiae
AGCCAGGTCGTCGCGCTCATTCTCGATGGCATCGAGCAGCAGGTGGCCGCGGTCGAGGCCGAACGATGAGTTGAGGCTCCTGCGCGAGTCTCATCTCAGATGGGGACCGAGCCGACCCTCCCGGACCGCGCGCGCCGCCACGAATCCCGGACCACCGTGCCGGTCGACGTGCAGGGCATCTGTGCGGACGCGGCCGCCGTGGACGCGCTGGCCCGTGTGCAGGTCGCCGTCCGCCGGCGGGGATTGGAGGTCCGTCTGCGCAGCGGCTCAGTGGAGCTTGGCCGCCTCATTGCGCTGATGGGATTGGAGGATGTCCTCCCGGCTGACCGTTAGCCGTCGAGGCGGGGCGGGAGGCCGAACAGCGGGAAGAGGCGCTGCGTGTCGAGGAAGAAGGTGATCTCCTTGACGGCTCCGTTCTCGATCTCGACCACCTGCAACGCCCAGGGCTCATGGCCGCTTCCCGACTCGCTCGGCTTGTACTGGCCGAACGCGGGCGACCCGTTGGCCGTGGCGGCCGGAAGCAGCCGCGAGCCCTGGCAGCCGATCCCCGGGCCGAACCACCACGCGAAGACGTCGTCGCGACCGGAGAGCCACAGGTCGTAGGGCGGCATCGACTGGACCGCGTCCTCGCGGATCACCGCGGTGAGAGCGGTGAGGTCGTAGCGCTGGAAGGCGTCGACGTAGCGGCGCAGCAGCTCCTCCTGGTTCTCGTCCACGGTCGGCGCCACGGAATCGGCGCTGGCGCCCGTCGTCGCGAGGGTGGTGCGCGCCCGCTGCAGCGCGCTGTTCACGGAGGCGACGCTCGTCTCCAGGAGCTCGGCCACCTCCGTCGCCTGCCAGCGCAGCACCTCGCACAGGATGAGCGCGGCGCGCTGGCGCGGGGGAAGCTGCTGCAGCGCGGCGATGAAGGCGAGCTTGACGGTGTCGCGCTCCACGGCGACGTCGGCGGGGTCCAGCTCAGCGAGTGCGTTCCCGGGGATGGGCTCGATCCACGTGACCTCGGACCGGGTGTGGAGGTTGGAGACGATGGGCTCCTGGGCCGGACCGAGGTCCATCGGTAGGGCGCGGCGCTGCCGGCCCCGGAGCATGTCGAGGCACACGTTGGTGGCGATGCGGTGCAGCCATGTGGCCAGCGCCGAGCGGCCGTCGAAGCTGTCCAGGGCCCGCCAGGCGCGGAGCATCGTCTCCTGTACGGCGTCCTCGGCCTCGAAGGGCGAGCCGAGCATCCGGTAGCAGTAGGCGAGGAGCGGGCGGCGGTGATCGTCGAGCTGCGCCTCAGCGCTCGGGATGGTGAGCACGGTGGTGTCGGACACAAGGGTCATCCTATCCAAGGACGAACGTCAGCTCACAAACTCATCGGTCCGCGGGCGATGAATCGCGGCACGCCCGTCCGTCAAAAGGGATATCAACTGGCCACCAGGCAGCAACCGGCAAGAGGACATGAGATGACCGAGAAAACGGCCCTCCAGATCACCGGCATCCTGAACGTCGCCATCCCCGTCAGCGACCACGACCGTTCGATCGAGTTCTACGTCGGCACCCTGGGTTTTGAGAAGCGGCGCGATGCCCCCTTCGGACCGGGCATGCGCTGGGTCGAAGTGGCCGCGCCGGGCTCGGTGACCAGCATCGCCCTGGCGCCCCCGCATGGTCGCCCCACCGGGATCGACACGGGGATCCGCCTCGGCACCCCGGACGTGGATGCGATGCATGGGGAGCTGGCAGCGCAGGACGTCGACGTCGACGCGGAGGTCATGCGGTTCGGCTCCGGGGTCCCGCCGATGTTCTTCTTCCGTGATCCCGACGGCAACACGCTGGTCATGGTGGAGGACCACGCGTCATGAGGAGTCAGACATGCCAACTGTGACATCGGCCGACGGGACAGAGATCGCGTACGACGTCACCGGCCACGGTCCCGCGGTGATCCTCGTGGATGGGGCAATCGGCTTCCGCACCTTCGGTTCGGCGCCGGCTTTGGCAGCGCTTCTTGCGGGCGCATGCCGCGTGTACACCTACGATCGTCGCGGCCGCGGCGAGAGCGGCGACAGTGGCGCCACCACTGACGTCCTCGAGCGCGAGGTGGAGGACATCGATGCGCTCATCGAGGTCGCCGGCGGCGCCGCGTCGCTCTACGGGATCTCCTCGGGCGGGGCGCTGGTGCTCGAGGCCGCTGCGCGACTCGGGAGCCGCGTCGCGAGCGTCGCCGTGTACGAGATCCCCTACGACTCGAGTGAGGCGGGGACCGCTGCCTGGCGCGCGTACTGCGCCGAGCTGGCGGAGCTGTTGCACAGGGAGACCGCGGCGGTGCTGTCGAAGCCTTCATGCGGTTGGTCGGTGCGCGCGATGAGGGTGTGCAACGCATGCGTCAATCACCCTTCTGGCCGACGTTCGAAGCCGTCGCGCCGACGCTCGCCTACGACGCCGCTGCGCTCGGCGAAGGTCGCATTCCTCCTGTGGACCGCTTCCGCGCCATCAGCGTGCCGGCCCTCGTGATGGACGGGAGCGCCAGCCTCGAGCACATGCCCTTCATGCGTGCCACCGCGGACGCCCTGACGCATGCCATGCCGGCTGCACGGCACGAGGTGCTCGAGGGACAGTCGCACGAGGTAGACACGGAGGCACTGGCACCGCTGCTGCTCGACTTCTTCGCCGGCCACATCGCGTCGGCGCACGCCGTCGGCTGACGAGTTATTCGGGGAGCGGCGGGGAAGTCCAGGTCGGACCGGGTGTCTCCGGATACCCCGCGACACCCAAGGTGTCCTCGGGGTCGAGCTCGAGCAGGAATGCGCGGCAGCGGCTGGATTCGTCCCTCTCATCAAGCGCGGCGGAGGCTGCAAGAAGCGCGTGGAGGCCGCGAAGGAAGCCGCGGTTGGACGGCTCCGTCCAGTGAACCATGCCGGTGCCGCCCCATCCCTCGCGACGGAGACGGTCGAGCCCGCGGTGGTACGCGACGCGCGCGAATGCGTACGCCACCACCGCGTCGCCGGCGGCGAGGGTCAGCTCACTGAGACGAGCCCACCCCTCCACGAGGCTCGGATGCTCCGCGACGATGCGGAGGAGCCTGGCGCGGCGACCGGGCTCGTCGGGCGCGGACACAGCCGCCCGAAGCGCGTCGAGCTGGTCCGCCGGTTCTGCGGACAGCACGGTCTGGTGCCGTGGAGGCTTGGCCGCGGGGCCCGCGCCCACGACGGGGACATCGCGGAACGGATGCGACTGATCGGACATCACGCCCCGAGCGTACTCACTCCGGGACGGTCGCGGCACTGCGAGATGCGCCGGGTGATCCTAGTGTCTAGCCGGTGCGTTCAAAGAACAGCCACAGATCCTGCAATCTTGGCGGGATCTCGGTGCCTTCGTATGGTTCCCGCTCAATGAAACCACGAGATCGGTACAGCCCTTGCGCATCGGTCATGAACCGGCATGTGTCGAGGCGCAGAGTCTTCGCACCAGTCAGCGTTGCTTCAGCGATTAGTTTGTCAAGCATGCCGGAAGCAATGTGGAGTCCACGGGCCTCAGGAACCACGTACATGCGCTTGATCTCGGCCACCCCTCCCCCCAGTCCTCGAACCGCTCCAACTCCAAGGGGACGGCCGGCGCTCTCAACAAGGAGCAGCATCCCCGCCGGTCGCCGATAGTTGTCAAGGCTCTGGCGAACCAAAGAAGGATCGGCGGGCGGCTCGTCGACGCCGTACTCGTCATGCAGCCGGCCGTGCGCCCACGTCATGTATTCGACCATCAGCGCCGCAACCACCTCGTCGTCGGAGCCCGGCTCCGCTTCGCGCATCTGGTATTCGCGAGCCAGAGACAGTGCTCTTCTCCTTTGAGGCCGACACCAGGAGGGCGGGTGCTCCAGTAAGTCGGCGTCCGCATGATAGCGACGGCTATCTCAAGCCGTTTCAGCTTGCCGCAGGAGCGCGCTGGCGAGAAGAACGCCTCGGCTGCTCGACAATGCAGTCTTCGAGGCGGTACTGGTTCGCGATGGGAAGGCCGCTGAGGCGACCTGTCGCGAGCCCTTCGGCGTTCTCTTCTCTTCACGCGGTTCGAATACGGAGATTTGGCTGGGGAGGAAGGATTCGAACCTTCGAATGCCGGATCCAAAGTCCGGTGCCTTACCACTTGGCGACTCCCCAGCGAGCACTTCGATGGTAGCGCCGTCGGTCACTCACTCCTCGATGACCGCGCGGAAGCGCTCGTCGCTGATGCGACACTTGGCGGGTGACACAGGCGGCGATGCACGTACCTGAGACTGCGGGCTATCGCCGTCCGTCGCCGCGCATGTGGACGGCGCGCCAGCTGTCGCTCGCACTGACGGCGATCCCGCTCGCATTGGCAGCGACGGTCCCGGCCTGGGTCTTCGGCGGTGCCACCGCCGGTGTGCCGGTGACTGCTGCGGCCGTCGTCCTGGCCGCGCTTGCCTGGACGGTGCTGCGCGGTCGCTATCGCTCCTGGGGCTACCTCGAGCGCCTTGACGACCTCATCGTCCGTCACGGTCTCCTCTTTCGCCAGGTCACCGTGGTGCCGTACGGACGCATGCAGTTCATCGACGTCAGCGCAGGGCCGATCGACCGGATCTTCGGGCTGGCCACAGTGCAGCTGCACACCGCTGCGGCCGCGAGCGACGCGCGCATCCCCGGACTCGAGCAGGAGGAGGCTGATCGGCTGCGCGACCGCCTGGCGTCGCTCGGCGAGGCCCAGGCCACCGGCCTCTGATGGCGGTTGCTGCAGCACCACCAGCATCCGGCGATACCGAGTGGTCGCGCCTGCATCCTCTGTCTCCGGTGGTGCGCGCCGGCAGTGCCGTGGCCGTGCTTGTGCTCTTCAGCACCCAGTTCGATACCGGCCGGCGGCGCTCCGGGTTTCCCTGGGAGAGCTTTGCCCTTCTCGGCCTGGCCATCGTCGCCGGCGTCGTCTCCTGGCTGGTGACCCGCTGGCGTGTCCACGGTGGCGACCTCCAGATCACCACCGGCCTGATCCGCCGCCAGTCAATCCGCGTCCCGCTCTCGCGCATCCAGGCGATCGATGTGATCTCACCGGTGGTGGCGCGCGTGCTCGGGCTGGCCGAGGTGCGCGTGGTGGTGGCCGGCCGCGGGACCGGGCGCACCCGCCTCGCGTACCTCGGCGGAGCGGAGGCGCAGCGGGTACGCGCCATGCTCCTGGCACTGGCGCACGGCCTCGCGTCGGAGACACCCGAACCACCCGCGCAACCGCTGCTGCGCATCGACAACGCACGGGTGGTGTTCGCCACCGTGCTCACCGCCCCGGTCAGCGTGCTCCTCGCCATCGCCGTGCTCGCCGGCGTGCTCAGCTTCCTGCTGCCGCACGGGGCGGCGACCGCGTCGGTGGCGATTCCAGCGGTCGTCGGAGTCGTCCCCGAGGTCTTCCGTCGCTTCAACGCTGTCTACGACTTCCAGCTCGCCGAGGCCGCCGACGGGCTGCGCCTGAGCCGCGGCCTTCTCCAGACACGCACCGAGACGATCCCGTTCGGGCGCATCCAGGCGGTGCGCTGGGTCGAGCCGCTGCTCTGGCGGGGATTCGGCTGGGTGCGTCTGGAGGTCGACGTCGCCCGCCAGCGGGGCAGCGCGCAACGAGAGGAGGGCAGCTCCCAGCTGTCGCGCACGCTGTTACCGGTGGGCTCGCGCGAGCACGCGGCGTGGCTGCTCCAGCGCGTCCTCCCGGGGGCGGCCCCCGTTCCGCCGCCCGGCACTCGGCCACCGCGCCGCGCCGCCGTGCGCGCTCCTCTCTCCTATCACTGGCTGGCGTTCTGGGACGACCGCACCCGCTACGCCCTGGCCCGCACCGGGCGAATCCGGCGGCAGGTCGTGGTGGTGCCGCTGGAGAAGGTGCAGAGCGTCCGGCTGCGTCAGGGGCCGGTCGAGAGGTGGCTGCGTCTGGCCACCGTGCACATCGACACCGCCGGCCGCGGCTGGCAGGCACGCGCCGTGTGCCGTGACGCGAGCGACGCAGACGCTCTGCTCTGGCGATTGACGGATCTCGCCCGCGAAGCGCGACGCCGCCTGCCCTGAACGGGGGCCTCTCTGCGGGGTGGCCTCTATACTCGGCCCACATGGCCGACGGTCCGCGGGCAGTGATCCTCGCCGCCGGAGAGGGGACGAGGATGCGCAGCGCCCTTCCCAAGGTGCTCCATCCGCTGGCGGGCCGCGCCCTCATCCTCCATGTCATCGAGACCGCCAACGCGGTCACTGGACGACCTCCGATCGTGGTGGTGGGGTCGAACCGTGCCGACGTCGTCGCCGCCGTCGGGGACCGTGCGGAGTTCGTCGAGCAGGCGGAGCCACGCGGAACCGGCGACGCGCTGCGCTCCGTGCCCGAGCACCTGCGCGAGGCGGGTGAGGTGCTGGTCATGTCCGGCGACGTGCCGCTGGTCCGCGCCGAGACCCTGGGGCGGCTCATCGACCATCACCGCCGCAGCCGGGCTGCTGCGACCCTGCTCACGGCCATGCCGGCCAACCCGCGCGGGCTGGGCCGCGTTTACCGTGACCCTGAGACCGGACGGGTGGTGCGCACCATCGAGGAGCGCGACCTGCCCCCTGGCGCGATGGCGCCGCCCGAGGTGGGCGCCGGCGTGTACGTGTTCAACGGAGCGCGGCTCTGGCCGGCGCTGGGGCGGATCGGTAACGACAACGCCCAGGGCGAGTACTACCTCCCGGACGTCCTGCCGCTCCTCGGCGGCCACGTCGAGGCGATGCTCCTCACCGACCCAGAGGAGGCTCTGGGGATCAACGATCGCTGCCAGCTGGCCACCGCCGAGGCGGCGCTGCGCACGCGGGTGCTGGATCGCCTCATGGCCGGTGGCGTGACCGTCGAGGACCCCGCGACGACGTACGTGGACGCGACGGTGCGCGTTGGCCGCGATTCGGTGATCCGGCCGATGTCGCTTCTCCGCGGCGCCACCGTCCTCGGGGAGGGCTGCGAGATCGGCCCGCTGGCGCAGCTCTACGACGTGGTCGCCGGCGACCGCGTGACCATCGGCGCCTCGCATGTGGAGGCGTCGCAGCTCGGCGACGGCGTGGTCATCGGCTCCTTCAACAGGGTGCGCCCCGGCAGTGTCCTGGCTGCGGGCGTATCGTTGGGGACGCATGCGGAGGTCAAGAACAGCCGCGTCGGCGCGGGCAGTCGCGTCAACCACTTCTCGTGCGTCCTCGACAGCGATGTGGGGGAGAGGGTCAACGTGGGAGCCGGCACCGTGACCTGCAACTTCGACGGCGAGGCCAAACACCGCACCGTCATCGAGGACGACGTCTTCGTGGGCACCAACGCCACGCTGGTGGCGCCGTTGACCATCCATCGCGACGCCTACGTGGCCGCGGGTTCACTGGTCAACGAGGACGTCCCGGAGGGCGCGCTCGCGGTCGGCCGGGGGCGGCAGAGCAACATCGAGGGATGGGCGGCTCGGCGTCGCCGGCGTGCGGAGACGTCCCCGTGAACGAGCCGTACCAGTTCGGCGACCTCATGCTGCTCAGCGGCACCGGCAACCCGGAGCTGAGCGAGAAGATCGCCCGCGAGATCGATCTGCCCCTGGCCAGCATGGAGATCACGCGCTTCGCCGACGGCGAGTTCGACGTCAAGATCGCCGAGTCCGTTCGCGGCCGCGACCTCTTCCTGATCCAACCGACCTGCGCGCCGGTCAGCGACAACCTCATCCAGCTGTTCGTGATCCTCGACGCCCTCCGTCGTGCCTCGGCGTCGCGCATCACCGCGGTGATCCCCTACTACGGGTACCAGCGCAAGGAGAAGAAGACGGCGCCGCGCGACCCGATCAGCGCCAAGCTGATGGCCAACATCATCGAGCTCGCCGGTGCCAACCGGGTGATCGCGGTGGACCTCCACGCCGAGGCAATCCAGGGCTTCTTCGACATTCCCGTGGACGCGCTCACCGCCACCAAGATCCTCGCTCGGCGCGTCCGGGAGCGCCACGGCCACAACGTCGTGGTCGTCTCACCGGACACGGGCGGCGCGCTGCGCGCCCGGCGCCTTGGACGTCTCCTCGACGCACCGATCGCCATCGTCGACAAGCGTCGCCCGCGTGATGACACCGTCGAGGTGATCAACGTCATCGGAGACGTCGACGGCCTGCACTGCATCATCGTCGACGACCTGATCAGCACCGGGTCGACTCTTGCCAATGCCGCCATCGCGCTCCGTGCCAAGGGTGCGACGGGCGTCGACGTGGTGGCCACACATGGCGTGCTCACCAACGGCGCGCTCACCCGCCTGCACGAGGCCCCCATCGACGAGATCTGCATCACCGACACCATCCCGCTCCACGACGGGGCGCGTAGCTTCGACGACCACCCGCGGCTGCGCGTGCTCAGCGTGGCGCCGCTGATCGCCGAGGCGATCGTCCGGGTCCACGAGGGCCGCAGCGTCAGCGAGCTTTTCCGGTGATCAAACCGTCAGAGCCCCGCGCTGAGCGCGCCGTAAAGACGCACCCGTGAGCATCCTGGCGATCCTGCTCGTCATCTCGCTGGTGCTGGCGGCGTTCGCCGCAGCATCCGAGACCGCGCTCACCTCGGTGAGCCGACTGCGCATCCGCTCGCTCGCCGACGAGGGGGACCGTCGCGCCGCGGTGGTGCTGAAGCTGCACAACCAGCCCAACGCGTACCTGTCGACGATCCTGAGCATCAACACGGTGGCGGTCATCGTGGCCTCGACATCCGCCACGCTGATCATCGCCAGCACGTACCACTCCTTCCCGGACTGGGCGGGCACGGTCATCCTCTCAGCGATCGTCCTGGTGTTCTGCGAGATCGCTCCGAAGTCACTCGCCCTGCGCTTCAACGAGCGCCTGTCGCTGATCCTCGGTCGGCCGGTGGCCGCCCTGACCAGGATCCTGCGCCCGCTCGTCGCGGCCCTGACCCTGATCAGCAACTCACTGTTGCGCGCGGCGACGCGCGGCAAGAACGTGGTCGGGCCGTTCGTCACCGAGGAGGAGCTCCGCCTCATGCTGCACCTCGGCCAGCAGCAGGGAGTGGTGGAGTACGACGAGCGCGAGATGATCTCGGGGATCCTCGAAATGACCGACAAGACGGTGCGCGAGGTGATGGTGCCGCGCATCGACGTCATCGCCATCGAGGCCAATGGCAGCGTCGCCGAGCTCATCGACCTGGTGGTCAAGCACGGCCATTCGCGCATCCCGGTGTACGAGGATTCGATGGACAACATCATCGGGGTGGTGTATGCCAAGGACCTGCTGCGCGAGACAGCCCGCAACCACGGTGACCGGCGCAGGATTCGCACGCTGATGCGCGAGCCGTACTTCACGCCCGAGGTGAAGCATGTGGGTGAGCTGCTCAGGGAGATGCAGGAGCGCAAGGTGCACATGGCAGTGGTCGTCGAGGAGCACGGTGGCGTGGCCGGCATCGTCACCTTCGAGGATCTCATCGAGGAGATCGTCGGCCCGATTCGGGACGAGTACGACGTGGCCGAGCAGGAGGAGGTGCAGTTCCTCAACGAGTACGAGGTGCTGCTCAACGCGCGCTTCCCCGTCGACGACATCAAGGACCTGCTCCACCTCGACGTCGGTGATACCGAGAGCGACTCGATCGGCGGCCTCGTGTACGAGCGTCTCGGCGAGATTCCCGCGGTCGGCGCCACCATCCAGCTCGGTGATGCCACGCTGACCGTGGAGCAGGTGCGGCGGCAGAGCATCCAGCTGGTGCGCATCACCTCGCCGGCCCCGTTCCTTCGCGAGCGCAACGGCGCGCTTCCCGACGAGGACCAGGCCGACGCAGGCTGAGGCCGACGGTCGGCGCGCTCCGGCCACACTGAGCTGATGCCCACGTACCTCACCGAGGGAGTGATCCTCCGACGCGTCGACTACGGTGAGGCCGACCGCATCCTCACCGTGCTCACCCGAGAGCACGGCAAGATCGGGGTGATCGCCCGCGGTGTACGCAAGTCAGGCAGCCGCCTCGCTGCCCACACCGACCTGTTCGCGCGAAGCCGCATGCAGCTGGCTCGCGGGCGAGGCGAGCTGGACGTGCTCACCCAGGCTGAGACGATGGGCTCGGCGGCGCCCCTGGCGGATGCCAGGCGCGCCGCCTGCGCGGCGGTGTGCGCCGAGCTGGCGGATCGCGTGCTGGAGGGGAACCACCCCGACGAGGAGACCTTCGACCTCGTCGTCGACGCGCTGCGCGACTGCACAGATTCGTCGCGCGACCCGCGCGGCGCTCTGGTCTGGCTCACCCGGCGGATGATCGACAGGCTCGGCTACGCCCCACAGCTGCACCACTGCGCGTCGTGCTCGACGGCACTTCTTGAGACGAGCGCCTGGTTCAGCGCCATCGCCGGCGGGCTGCTCTGCGACCGCTGCGCCCTGTCCGACCCGGGGGCGGTGGAGTGCTCGGTGCGGGTCATCAAGGTGCTCCGCGTCGCGGCCGCCGGCGACGCGGAGCTGTACCGCCGCCTGCGCCTCGACGAGGCCTCGCTGGTGACGTTGGAAGCGGTCGCCGAGCGCGAGCTCGCCCAGCACCTCGACCGCCA
This sequence comes from Candidatus Aeolococcus gillhamiae, assembly GCF_016464765.1. Lineage (NCBI taxonomy): Bacteria > Bacillati > Candidatus Dormiibacterota > Candidatus Dormibacteria > Candidatus Aeolococcales > Candidatus Aeolococcaceae > Candidatus Aeolococcus > Candidatus Aeolococcus gillhamiae. Next base: position 10,501 of record NZ_JAEKNS010000129.1, read on the forward strand.
GCTGCGGTCGCTGCCGGTCCTGCGCGCCATCGAGCGCCGCTAGACTCGCCGCCGATGTCGCAACCCCAGCCCGGCGCGCCCGATGTTCTCGAGAAGCTCGTCTCGCTGGCCAAGCAGCGCGGCTTCTTCTTCGGCTCGAGCGAGATCTACGGCGGCATCAACGCGCTCTACGACTACGGGCCGCTGGGGGCGAGGATGCGCCGCAACGTGCGCAATCTCTGGTGGCGCGCGATGGTGGAGAGACGTGACGACGTCGAGCCCATCGAGACCTCGATCATCATGAACCCGCAGGTGTGGGTGGCCAGCGGGCACGTCGACACCTTCACCGACCCGCTGGTCGACTGCCAGGGGACGTGCCGCAAGCGCTGGCGGGCCGACCATGTCGCCGACGAGCGCCGGGCGCGCGGCAAGCCCGAGGATGCGCCCGGGTGTCCGGAGTGCGGCGGCCCGCTGACGGACGCGCGCCAGTTCAACCTGATGTTCCGCACCCACCTGGGGCCCGTCGCCGACGACGCCGCCCAGGTGTACCTGCGCCCCGAGACCGCGCAGGGGATGTTCGTCGACTTCGCCGTCGTGGTCCAGGCGATGCGCCGCCGCCTGCCCTTCGGCATCGCGCAGCAGGGCAAGGCCTTTCGCAACGAGATCTCCCCGAGCAACTCGATCTTCCGCACGCGCGAGTTCGAGCAGATGGAGATGGAGTTCTTCTGCAAACCCGGCACCGACATGGAGTGGCACAGGTACTGGTGCGACGAGCGCATGCGCTGGTGGACAGAGGACTGCGGCGTGCGCGGTTCACGGTTGCGCCTGCGCGCCCACGAGGCCGACGAGCTCTCCCACTACAGCACCGCCACCAGCGACGTCGAGTACCTCTTTCCGTGGGGATGGGGCGAGCTCGAAGGCGTCGCCGATCGCACCGACTTCGACCTCCGTGCCCACAGCAAGCACAGCGGCAGGGACCTCAGCTACTTCGACACCGAGACCAACGAGCGCTACCTCCCGTACGTGATCGAGCCGGCCGCCGGTCTGGACCGCGCTTTCCTGACCATGCTGCTCGACGCCTGGGATGAGGAGGAGGTCCGCGGCGAGAAGCGCACCGTGCTGCGTCTCCACCCCGACGTTGCGCCCTGGGAGGTGGCGGTGCTTCCGCTCAGCAAGAAGGCCCAGCTGACCGACGTCGCCCACCCTCTGGCGGCACGGCTGCGCGCCCGCTTCCGCACCGAGTACGACGAGACGCAGTCGATCGGACGGCGCTACCGGCGCCAGGACGAGATCGGCACCCCACTGGCCGTCACCGTCGACTTCGACTCCCTCGAGGACAACGCGGTGACCATCCGCGAGCGCGACGGCATGACCCAGGTGCGCGTCCCGATCGAGGGGCTCGAGGATGCTTGTGCGGAGCAGCTGGCGGCCTGCCGCGCCGCGTCGCTGGAGCGGTCGCGCCGCTAGCCGGCCGGCTTCTTGCGCGCCGCCGCTGAGCCGCTGCCACGCCCGCGGAGGCGCGGGCGCTCGTGGAGATGGCCGCGCTTGATCAGAACCAGGAAGACCGCGCCGACCCCGGCCATCAGGATGTCGTTGAAGCCGCGGAACAGCAGGCCCGCGGCGGCCCCGGCGGCGACAGGCACGCCGTTGGCGATCATCAGCACGGTGAGCAGACCCTCAAAGGGTCCGACGCCACCGGGGATGAGGCTGATCCCGGAGATCACGAAGCTGAGCGCCAGAACAAACGTGGCCGCGATGAAGCCCACCTGAGTCTGGCCGACGGCGTGCAGCGCCATGTAGAAGAGGAGGTAGGAGAGGAACACGGCGGCGGCGTTGCAGAGCAGCACGGGGACCACCACACGGAGGTGAAGCAGCTCGATGAACGCCGGCCGGATCGAGCGCAACTGCGAGTCGAAGCGGCGCAGCGGCTTGACCTTCTCCACGATCCGGACAGCCCCGCTGTAGGCGGGCTCCCAGATGAGCACGGTGAGAATGAGCAGGTGCACCAGCACCATGACGATCACCAGCAGCGCGATATCGGGATGTGAGGCCACGCGCGGGAGCACGCCCAGGCCCATCAAAGTCATGAAGAGCAGCTCCTGGAAGGCGATCGTGGCGGTCAGCTCGCCGGAGCTTCGCTGCGTGCCCGTCACCTCCTTGATGAGGGCGATGCGCGCGAGGTCGCCCGTGGGCATGAAGACCATGGTCTGGCCGGCGAACTCCACGGCGATGGAATGGCGGATGTCGACGTCCACCTTCAGCTCGCGCAGAGTGAACCACCAGGCGAGTGAACGCGCCAGGTACGTCCCCATCGTCACCGGGATCATGAGCAGGATGAGCCCGACGTTGGCGTGACGGAACACGCCGGCAAGGGATGTTGGGTTGACAGCCAGCACCAGCGCCAGCAGGCACAGCACCGCGACGATCTCGAGCGCGTACTTGCGGAGCGCCCGGATCAAGGCGCTGGCGCCGTGATGGTCACGCCGTCACCATACGCGACCGGTGCTCGAGTCCTGATCAGGCCGCGGCTGCCCGTCCCTGGGATTGGCGACGCCGCACCAGCAGCACTCCCACCGCGCCGAGCGGCAGGAGGAGCAGCAGCGGCGCCTCGGGGAGGTACGTCGCCGGCTGGGTCAGCTGACCGCCCGTGCACCATGGGTTGTCGGGGACGCCAGCGCACGGGTTGGGCATCGTCGTCTGCGCACTCTGCTTGAGGAGCTGGACGCCGCCGGGCGGCGGGTACCCGGTGATGCCCTGCGGGCACTGCCCTGCGATTCCCGACGCGCACGCCAGCTCGGCGAGGAGGACGGTGCTGTCGCCGCCACCTGGTGCGGTGCACGGCGGTCCGTCGACCGTCTGGATCATCGGCGGGTCGCTGGTCGGCTGACCGCCGGCGATCCCCGGATCGGTGTTGCCGAAGAAGCAGTTGCGCGGGTTCGACACACTCGACTCGTTGGCGAGGTCACCGTTGGACGGGTTGCCGAATCCGCCGTTGTCGTGGAGGACGTTGTTGGAGATCACGTTGCCCTGCGCCTGGAAGGTGCAGACGCCGGGGGCACTGACCCCTCCCTGGCAGTGCGACAACCCGCTGGCCGGTGGCGTCTCGGTGTCCGGAAAGTCGTGGGTGACGATCCCCCAGCCTTTCTGGTTGTACACGGTGTTCTTGTCGACGACGTTCCATGATGCCCCCGACAGCTCGATGCCGGTGCCGATCGGGGCGGCAGCGGCGATGCCCTGGCCCGGGGTGTTGGGATTGTTGTTGTCGTGCACCGTGTTGCCCGAGATCAACGTGCACGACACCGACGTCGAGCCCGGGCACAGGCCGGTCTGCGGTGGCGGCGCGTCATCGTTGTTCAGCGAGTTGGGAACGATGCCGGACTTGTTGTGGTCCCACTCCGAGTTGAGGATGGAGAGGTGGCCGCCGGCGTTGGTTCCGGAGTAGCCGAGGACGTTGTTCTCTGAGTGGACGTGGTTGAGGGTTGCGTTGCAGTCCGAGCACGCGCCCACGTAGAAGCCGGAGTCCGACATGTTGCTGGCGTACGCGTAGCTGATCACGCCCGGTCCGCTGGCGTTGCTGACGAAGATTCCGTAGGCCCCGTTGTTGGTGGTGTCCGAGTAGGTGGTCGTCCCGGTGATGTAGCTGCCGGAGTAGGCGTGCATGCCCATGACGCCGCTGCCATCGCCACCGTTCCACCAGATCTCGTTGCCCTGCCCTTGGTCACCCCTGAGGTAGTTGCAGGTGGTGAGGTTGTCCACTGAGGTGCCGTCCACCTTGAACATCTCGATGCCGTTGCGTCCGTGCCCGGAGTTGGTGTCCTGGTCGGCGGACGTCGAGGAGCACTGCGTGGTGGAGGATGCCTGGGTGCCATCGACAACCACGCCGTTCCGATCCATGCCGCGGAGATGGATGCCGGGCGTGGTGATGTGGACACCGGCGGTGGTGTCGGCCTTCTCGTGGTAATCGCCGGGGGCAACGAGGATCCAGTCCCCGGCGACGGCGCTGTTCACCGCGGCCTGGATTGATGAGTACTGGCCGGCCGGGCAGGTGAGCACGGGGCCGACCAGGCCGGGGCTGTCATTGGGCCCGCTCGGGCAGACCAGCAGGACGTGGGCAGTCGTGGCCTGGGCGCGCGGAGCGCCGAGCAGCCCGAAGAGAAGGACTGCGGCGATGGCGCCGGCTGCGCGCAGCGTGCGCGTGCGCATCTGTCTCCCTCCCCTCGGTGTGGCTCTGCTCCCTTAACGCCGGCGGCCGGGCCGAGCTTGCGCGGGCGATCTCCTCCTCTCAGTCGTCTTCAGCGCGCTGGCTTGCCGAGCCGGTGTGGCGCAGCCTGAGCGGCGGGCCGCCGGGCGCGGCCTGGATGGTCCAGAAGTCGGCGGCGAGCCCGGCGTCGAGCATGTACGCGTACGGCATGAAGCCATACCCGGCCTCGCCCCAGTTTGGACCCCAGGAGTTGCGGATGATGAACGCCTGACGGCCGTCGTCATAGCCGACGCAGGCGATCGCGTGCCCGCCCACGATGCTCTCGGACGGTTGGGGGAGAGGGATGACGCCGCTGGCGGCGACATCGGCGCCCTCGAAGGAGCTGAACACGGTGAAGCCGAACACGAAGGTGAACCCGGAAGCGATGCACGTCTTCAACTGCGCGAGCGACTGGGTGAGGCGCTGGTAGCTGCCGACACGGTCGCGCACCGCATCCGCGAACGCCTGCGCCGGTGGCTTCTCGTTGAACCTGCTGATGTCGTACGGCCACTCGGTCTCACGGCACACGCCCTGCGCGGCGATGACCTTGATGCCGTCGCGCAGCTGCGCCCCACTGTCCGTGTCGACGGTTCCCTCGACGACGCGCTCGTTGTAGTAGATGAACAGTCGCGAGGGAATCCAGGTGGGCGCGATGCCGGAGCGGATCTCGTCGAACTGCACTGCCCCCGCGATTGCATTCGCGGTGCACGAACCCAGCTGGCCCTGGTCGTAGACGGGCGGACACTGAGGCCGGAGGTCGACGGTGGTCGGGAGCTGCGCCGATGCCAGCGCGGGCGCCTGCCAAAAGCGGTCGCGATGGTCAGGAAGGTCGCGAACCCATCCGTACCGGGCAATCTTCACGGCGGTTGATTCTGCTCCCTCCGCCGAGCGGCCGCGATGGCGATGTTTCCCGCGGTCACGACGATGGTGTGGTCGACGTCGAAGCGCTCGCCGCCGCCGACGGCTACAGCTGTCTTGGGAGTGATCGCCGTCGTGTCCGGGAGCCACATCGCCTGCTCAGCGATGCCATGCGTCTCGCGCACCGCGATCGCCCGGCCGTCGGCGGTCTCGAACCGGAAGCCGCCTCGCTCCGGGTGCGGGCCATCCCCATTGGCGATGATGCGGAACGCCCCGTCGTGATGGCGGTGGTGATGGAAGCGGCAGAGCGAGACCAGGTTGGAAAGGTCGGTGCGGCCGCCGTCGATCCAGTGGATGACGTGGTGGCCCTCGGTGTCCGCGGCCAGGACAGGACAGCCCGGGTAGCGACATCCCTGGTCACGGAGGTGGAGCGCACGCCGAAGCCGACCGGTGACCAGGCGGCGTCCCCGTCCGACGTCGACCGGCACACCGTCACGCTCAAGGACCGTGACGACGGAGGCGTCACAACCGAGCCGCCGCGCCGCCTCGACCGCGATGGCCGGACCGTCCTCGATGTGGCAGCGGCCACCCGCATCCGGCGAGCGGAGCGTGTCGGCATCGACGTGGACGACCAGCTCGGGCCGCGCGGTACCCGCCGGAGTACCCGCTGCGACGTCGGCCAGCCAGCGCTCGCAGATGCGCACCAAGGCGTCGGCGCGCCGCGCGCCGAGCGGATGGTCGGGCTCCCTCTCGGCGCAGGGGTCACCGGCAGGTGAGTCACCGGTGGGTGAGTGACCCACGGGCGCACCGCAGGGAACCCGCGGCGCCACCGCGGCTTCGATGGCATTGAGCACGAGGCGGCCCTCCTCTGGTGGGAGGGTGGCGTACAGAGCGAGCATGCCGTCCTCATCGAGCCACCACGACACCACCCGGCGGCGCGCCCGCTGCCGAGCGGCGCGCTCGGGGTCGTCGACAGCGATCGCGTAGCGGTATGCCCGGCAGATCCGGGCCAGCTGGGCACCCGAAGCCTGCACGGCCAGCTCGAGCCAGAGCGCCTCGTCTTCGGCGGTTGCCACGTGGGTGATCGCCCGCACCTTGTCGAAGGAGAGGCGGCCCGCGGCGAAGGCCGCGTGGATCAGCGGCAGGAACCGCAGCGCGTGGCCGACGCGCAGCATCTCGTGGGCGTTGTACAGGTCGACACCCGTGGCGATAGTCAGCCAGTGTGCGCAGCTGCGCAGGCCGACGCCGGCCCACTCCTGTGACTCATCGAAGGCCGTGACCTTGTCAACGAAATGCGCGGTGGTGGCGTGGAAATGTCCAGCCAGCACACTGATTTCGTCGTCCATCTGAGCGGTCATCGTGCGGTCGATTGTACCAAACATCTGTTCGACCACAACGGACATTGGACGCTCAATGTGCTGCGCGGGGAACAGGAATCAGTGCGTTGGGGGTTGGGCCGCAGAGATGTGTTCGAGCTGCGCGGTGACGTCGTCCAATGGGTGCGCGTAGGGCGCGAGCCGCCCGAGGCGGCGTGGGTTGACCGTGATGTGCAGGTAATCGTCGCTGACCCTGTGCGCGAGCTCGGGCAACACGCGGGCGGGGATGAGCAGACACGGGGCGACGACGTCAGTGCCCGGACCTCGGATGAAGACGGCGAGCCACGCGCGCGGCGATCTCGTAAGCGTACGTACCGGCAGATGAATGAGGCCGGCGGGCGCGCTGCCGTCAACCTCGATGCACTTGACCTGGAACGCGGCGATGCCCCCGGTGCCGACATGGCGAACGAGGTACTCATCAAAGCCGCGGTCGGGCGCTGCGTGGAATGTGTTGAGCACAGGCGAGAGGGACGCGTGGTGCAACAGCGCCGATTCACCGATGAACCCTGTAGTGGCGAGGTTCTCCTGGTCCGCGGCACAGGGCTCCATGACGGCGGGCGCCACATCGTCCGGGGGGCCGGGGCAAACGCGCTGCGCTACCTCCGCGAGCGGTACACAGACGTCGCGCCAGTGAGTGCGCGGACCCGGCGGGTACGGCACGCTCACCGCGTAGGCGAGACGCGGTCCCCACTGGACCAGGTGCGCATGTTCGCGCAGCTGTGCGACTGTCATGACCACGGCTGGGTCGTGCAACGTGTTGTTGTCGAGGTCGACGAGCAACGCCAACACGACCGTTCGCGGATCGTCCGCTTCTTCCTCCTGAACATGGATGCGGAACACGCCGTCGTCGAGGCGGCTGCGCCCCTTGACCTGGACGGCCATGAAGGCGTCCGTCGATGGACGGTGGACGATGCCGTCGACCCCCATGTCGCGCGTCGGGAGGAACACGCGCAGCGCGCCGCGGCTGCTCGACACCAGGTGCGACCAGGCGAGCCACTCGATGACCTGGCCGATGGCTGCGGGTGCGAAGGGGAGATGTGGTGCCCCGGACTGATCAGGCGGAGTCGGAGCGAGAACCCGTCTGGATCGCATGCGTCTGAATGGTACGACTGGGCGCTTCAGCTTTGAGCGGTCCACGACGGTCGCGCCGGCGCGTCAAGCGCGACCAAGGGAGCTCAATGATCGTGCTCAGACGTAACCTTCAGGGACCGATCCAAGCACCTCCATGGAGTACTTGGTTGCGATGGCAGAGCGGAGCGAAGGGTCAATGTCGCCGTTGTTGTTGGCCTGGGACAGCTCATCGAAATAGCCCACCATCGCCGCTGGGGCGAAGAGGTTTAGCTTCCGGCTCGCCACGTTGCCGACCCTGAAGCGATGGGCGATGCCGGCCGGGATGAAAATGAACGACCCCGCCGGGCATGTGAGTTCGCGTTCGCCCAGGAAGATGATGTATTCGCCTTCGAGCACGTAGAAGGCTTCGGCCGCATCGTGGTGAATGTGCAGCGGCGGCCCGAAGCCTGCCGGCTCGGTGGCTTCGAGGAGCGAGAACGCACCGTTCGTCTGTTCTCGGCTTGCCTTCACCGACATCTGAAACACACCGAGATCAATGCGTCTGCCCTCGCCAGGTCGAAGAACGAATGCGTTGCCTTCCGCATCAGTCATTTCTCATCCTCTCAGTGTTATGGAGAAAGGAGCAGATCACGCTACGTCCCTCGTGTCCTCGCGCTCCACTTTGACACCGCCCACGAAGGTCGCGCCGACAGTCGCGCACGAGGGTGTCAACAAGGTGTCAGAGGCCGGTCGCATCGGCCGCTTAGAGCGCTGTTCGTGGGTCTGGCATGGACCCGGAGATGACCGGCGACATGATGACGACATGCCCCGCGCGACTCGCTGGATCACCTTGGGCGGTGTGCTTGCGCTGACCGCCTGCTCTCAAGCGGCGAGGTCCACCCCAACGCGTGTGTCACCCTGCGCCCTCAGTCGCGCCGGTAACCATCGCCCTCGCCGACGACTACCGACCGGCCATCGGGCCACGGTTCCGGCCCCGAGCGGAAGGAGTCGTCGCTGAGTACCAGGCCGGCCACCCTCGCGTGGACCACAGAGCTGCACCTCGCCCACCAGATCCGTCGTTCAGACGCACCGACGGTGGACACTTGATACGTGGCACGCCTCTCCAACCGCGTCCGAGGCAAGACCGCCCAGCGACCGGATCGCCGTACCCCGCCGAGGGAGTTGTCTGACGGCGATGCCGACGTCCTGCTTCGCGTCCGCGCCAACAGGATGCGGGCCCGAGCGTCCGCATGGGGGCGGGGGATCTCTGAAGGCTGCGGCGGGCTGGCCGGGGGTAACTGCCTGGTCATCACGCTGGCCGGCGGGGCGGCATTAGTCTCATTAGCCCGCCGGAGGCGCCGAGCTTCTAGGTAGATTGGCGAAAATCCGCCTAGCCTGCCGCGCCGTCCCAGGTCTGCCCTAGTGAGGCTGGTTGGCAGCTGAAAGGCGCTCTGGCAGGGCGGCGCGTTGCGGTTCGATCCCAGCTGGACGCGTTCGCACCGCGGGTGCTGCCAAGAAAGTCGCAGAACTCTGAGAATGCGCTGATGCAGGAGCACTACGGCGCGCGGTTCTTCGGAGAGCGAGAGGCTGCGGTCTATGACGACCAGCTGGCAGACATGTTTGATGAGGCTGTGGTTGGACCGGCGGTGGCGATGCTCGCCGACTTGGCTGGCCAGGGCGCCGCATTGGAGATGGGGATCGGCACCGGTCGGATTGCTCTGCCGCTTGCAGCGCGAGGAGTGCGGGTGCACGGGATCGACGCGTCGGAGGCGATGGTGGCCCGGTTGCGCGGCAAGTCGGGAGCTGAAGCCATCGACGTCACCCTCGGCGACTTCGCGTCGACGCGAGTTGATGGGCGGTTCTCGCTGGTCTACCTTGTCTTCAACACGATTTTCAACCTGATCACCCAGGACGAGCAGGTTGCGTGTTTCCAGAATGCCGCGGCGCACCTCGAGATCGGAGGCAGCTTCGTCGTGGAGCTAACTGTGCCTGACCTGCAGGCGATCCCACCGGGCCAGAACATCGCCGTCATCGCGGTGGACGCGCGTGCGATGTCGTTCGACGTGTACGACGTTGTCACCCAGCGCTTGACGTCTCACCACTTTGTGATCGGCGATGGCGGAATGCAGTCGTACCCAGTGGAAGGCCGCTACGCGTGGCCGGCAGAACTCGACCTCATGGCCCGGCTTGCTGGTCTGACGTTGCGGGGGCGGTGGGGAGGATGGAAGCAGGAGCCCTTCACGAGCCTCAGTCGCTCGCACGTATCGGTGTACGAGAAATCCTGACATGGTGTACGTCGCGTGGCTTCGGGGCATCAATGTCGGCGGCAAGGGCATGATCTCGATGGCTGCACTCAAGAAGATGTTCGAACGGCTCGGCTTCGGCGACGTCCGCACCTACATCAACTCGGGCAACGTCATCTTCACGACCCGCGCGGTCAGTCCAGCGCCTCTAGCCAAGCGCATCGAGGACGGCATCGGTGAAGACTTCGGCTTCCCCGTCAAGGTCGTGTTGCGCACCAGGGATGACATGGTGGCGCTGCTCAAGGCGTTGCCGAAGACATGGCAACACGACCAGCGGGCACAGTGCAATGTCATGTTCCTGTCGCGGGAGATTGACGCCCCGAGCATCCTCTCGGCGCTGCCCAGTAACCCCAGCGTTGAAACGGTCCGCTACACACCGGGCGCCGTTCTCTGGCGCATCGACCGAAGCCAGGTGACCAGGAGTCGGATGACCAGGATCGTCGGCACCGCGATCTACAAGAACATGACCATTCGCAACGCGAACACGGTGCGCAGAGTGCATGCACTCATGGACGACGTCAAGGGAGCGTGATTCACGCCCACACCTTCTCGCGGACGGTTGGTTCCTGTTGTTGGCCGCTGAGCGTCTGCGCCGGACGGGGCGCGGCAGCTGATACCAGGAACACGAGGCTGACGATGGCAAGGACCACGATCCCCAGGGCCGCCCGCAGCCCGACGACGCCCGCCAGCAGCCCGATCGCCGGTGGTCCAGCCAGGAAACCCAACCAGCCCACCGAGGAGACAGCAGCGACGCCGACGCTCGTCGAGATGCCGGGCGCGGACCCTGCAGCGCGGAAGAGCACGGGCACGACGACGCCGAGACCGGCTCCCATCGCGCCGAAACCCGCCAGGGCGAGCGGCGTCCATCCCGCCACGAGCGCGACGCTCAGCCCGCACGCCGCAAGCGCTGCTCCAGCACGCGCGAGCGTCACCGGACCGAGGCGGCGAGCGAGACGATCGCCAAGGATGCGGCTCGATGCCATCGCCAGCGAGAAGGTCGCGTAGCCAAAGCCTGCAATGGCGGCCGCGGCGGCCAGGGACTGGGTCAGGTACGTCGCGCTCCAGTCCGCTGCGGAGCCCTCGGCCAGCAGGGTGCAGAACGCGGCGGCGCCAAGGACGAGCAGAGCGCGAGGCGGGCGCAGCAACGCTCGTGGCGGCGTGGCGACGGCTCGCTCTGTCGGCAGCAGAGTCGGACCCAGTAGCACAGCCCATCCTGCGACGACCAGCGCCAGGACACCGATGTGAGCCGCCGGCGAGATGTTCATCCGAGCCGCGAGCGCTCCGCCGGCCGCACCTGCCATGGCCCCGATGCTGAAGGCCGCGTGGAACGTGGACAGGATGGTGCGACCGTACAGCCCCTCGAGCGCGATGCCCTGCGTGTTCGCCGCCACATTGATGGACCCGAAACCACCCCCGAAAGCGAGCAGGCCAAGGGCAACGCCGACGAAACCAGACGCAGACGAGGCGGCGACGAGGCCACCGCCCGCGAGCACAAGCGCCGCGACGGAGACGCGGTTGCTCCCGATGCGTTCGCATAGCCGGCCAGCGATCGGCATCGCGAGCAGCGCGCCCAGCGACGAGGCGAACAGAGCCAGTCCGAGCGAAGTATTGGTGAGGCCCGCGCGCGCCTGAACGGCGGGGATACGCGAGGCCCACGATCCCAGGAGCAGACCGTCAGCGAAGAAGAAGAGGGTGATGACGATGCGGGTCGAGCGCATCAGGCGATGACCACCTCGACACCGTGCGACCGGTATCGATCAAGCTCCGCCGCAGAGCGCGAGCGGTCGGTCACGAGGTGCGTCAGCTCCTCGAGCGGGCCCACCACGAACTGGCTGGCCGAGCCGAGCTTCTCACCCGACGAGACGGCCACCACCTCTGTGGCGTTGGCGATCATCGCGCGCTTGACGTAGGACTCCTCCAGGTCGCCCACCGTGATCCCGATCTCCGGATGCAGGCTGCAGACGCCGAGCACGAGGACGTCGGCACGAATCGCGTGCAGTGCTTCGAGAGTGGCCGCGCCCACAGTGGCCCGCGCAGCCTTCTCGAGCCGCCCGCCCAGCACGGTGACGTCGACACCCGGGTGCTCGGCAAGGGCTGTCGCGATGGGCGGGCTGTTGGTGATGATGGTGGCGCGCAGCTCCGCGGGTAGATGCCGCGCCACCTCGAGAGTCGTGGTCCCCGCGTCGAGGATGATCAGCTGTCCAGAGCGAAGGAGCCTGGTTGTCGCTTGCGCGATCGCGGCCTTGGCCGCGGGCGCCTGCTCCTCGCGCGTGCTGTACGGACGTGCGCCGACTGCCGGCGGAAGCGCGCCGCCGTGGACGCGGCGCAGCAGCCCCGCATCGGCGAGCTCCTGCAGGTCGCGCCGCACCGTGTCTGGCGACACGGCGAACGCCGCGGCGAGCTCTGTCGCCACCAACTTGCCGTCGCGGGCGAGCTGTTCGAGGAGCACCTGCCGGCGTTCAACGGTCAACATCCGCCCATTCAAGCAGAAACACGCAGTAAGCCGCAAGTAGCGGCACAAAGGCGCAGGCGGCCGTCAGGCCGAGGCTGTCGGTTACAACGACACGGTCCAGTGCAGCAGCGCCAGTAGCGCGGCCACGCCCAGTGCGGCAAAAACGACCATGAGAAAGCAGCCGGAGCAGCAGCCCAGGCGCCGTCGCCGTTGCGCGTACCGATAGCCGCCGGCGATGGACGGGTAGACGCGGCGACCGAAGCGGCCGATCCGCTGGGTAGCCATGGGGTAGTAGCGGTCGACGTAGGGACGAACCCGGCGGTGACGCAGGATCCGCATCACGATGAAATCCACGAGCAGCCAGCGAAGGAACACAGGCATTGGAGTTACTCCTTTGGTTCAGGATGGCCGTTTCAAGCGGCCCACCTAGGGCATACCCCGCGGTACCAGGCGTTACACCTGCGCCTGTTCGAGGACCAGGCCGTTGCTGCGGCCGACGAGTCGCCCGGCTTGCCAACGTCAGCGAACCCTAGGCGCCTCCCGGGGAGGTGCTACGCTCGGCCGGCCCCAGTAGCTGACGCATCGACAGAGGTCTCCCATGCCCACCGGGACACGCACGGGTCGCGCTACCAGGGCGGCGACGCCCGGCCGCCCGGCTAAATCCGCCACGCGTTCCACTCGCGCAGCCACGCCTCGCGGCGGCGCCTCCAACGGCAGCAGCCCGCGACGGCGGGCGCGGAGGTGGGTGTACCTCTTCGAGGACGGTGACGCGTCGATGCGCGACCTGCTCGGTGGCAAAGGTGCCGGCGTCGCGGAAATGACCCGCGCTGGGCTGCCGGTACCGCCGGGTTTCACCATCACCACGCAGGCCTGCAACGCCTTCTACGAGAACAAGCAGAAGTTCCCGCACGGGATGTGGGAGCAGGTGCTGCGCGCGCTCAAGGAGACGGAGCGCAAGACGGGCAAGAAATTCGGCGACCCAGCCAACCCGCTGCTGGTCAGCGTGCGCAGCGGCGCCAAGTTCTCGATGCCGGGGATGATGGACACCGTCCTCAACCTCGGCCTCAACGCGCAGACCCTCAAGGGGCTGGCCGCGCTGACCAAGGACGAGCGGTTCGCCAAGGACGCATTCCGCCGCTTCATGCAGCTGTTCAGCAAGATCGTGCTGGGCATCAACGGCGACCTGTTCGAACATGAGCTCGACGCGGTCAAGACCAAGGCGAAGGCGAAGAGTGACGCCGACCTGAAGCCGGCAGCGCTCGACGAGGTGATCCAGCGCTACCGGAAGTTGGTGCGCACCCACGCCAAGATCGAGTTCCCGGAGGATCCGATGGAGCAGCTGCGCGCCGCCATCGGCGCCGTCTTCTCCTCGTGGAACAACAAGAGGGCCACCGATTACCGCAACTTCAACAAGATTCCCCATGATCTGGGCACCGCCGTCAACGTCCAGTCAATGGTGTTCGGCAACATGGGCGACGACTCCGGCACAGGTGTCGCCTTCACCCGCGACCCGTCGACCGGCGAGCACGTGCTGTACGGTGAGTACCTGACCAATGCGCAGGGCGAGGACGTGGTCGCGGGCATCCGCACCCCCAAGCCGATCAGCGCCATGGCCAAGGATCTCCCCAAGGCGTACGCGCAGTTCGTACGCATCGCCAAGCGCCTGGAGAAGCACTACCGCGACGTCCAGGACATGGAGTTCACCATCGAGCGCGGCCGTCTGTACATGCTGCAGACGCGCAGCGGCAAGCGCACCGCCGAGGCGGCGGTGAAGGTCGCCGTCGACATGGTGGGCGAGCGGCTCATCACCAAGAAGGAGGCGGTGCTGCGCGTCGAGCCCACCCAGGTCGACCAGCTGCTGCACACCCGCCTCGACCCCAAGGCCAAGGTGACCGTGCTGGCCACCGGGTTGGCCGCCTCGCCGGGCGCCGCGTACGGCCGAGCGGTATTCGACGCCGACCGTGCGGAATCGCAGGCTGCCAAGGGGGAGAAGGTCATCCTGGTGCGCATCGAGACCAACCCGGACGACGTGCACGGCATGATCGCCGCGCAGGGAGTGCTCACCGCGAGAGGCGGGCGCACATCGCACGCCGCGGTGGTGGCGCGTGGCATGGGCAAGCCGTGCGTCGCAGGCGCCGAGTCGGTGCGCGTCGACCTCGCCAAGCGTCAGTTCAGCGCCGGGGGCGCCACCGTCAAGGAGGGTGAGTACTTCACCATCGATGGCAGCACCGGCCGGGTCATCGCCGGCCAGGTGGCCATGATCGACCCCGAGATCTCCGGGGAGCTGAAGCAGCTGTTGCGCTGGGCGGACGCGTTTCGGCGCATGGAGGTGTGGGCCAACGGCGATTACCCGCACGACGCCGTGCTGGCGCGCGAGTTCGGCGCCCAGGGCATCGGCCTGTGTCGCACCGAGCACATGTTCATGGAGCAGTCGCGCCTGCCCGTCGTGCAGAAGATGATCCTCGCCGACACCGAGAAGGAGAGGCGCGCTGAGCTGGCCAAGCTGCTGCCGTTCCAACGCGAGGACTTCAAGGGGATCCTGCGGGCGATGAAGGGCCTGCCGGTGGTGATCCGGCTCATCGACCCTCCGCTGCACGAGTTCCTGCCCTCCCTCGAGGACCTCCTCGTCGAGGTGTCCACCGCTAAGGCCACGGGTCAGCCCGAAAAGAAGTACGCGCGTGCGGCCACGATGCTCGACGCCGTGCAGCGCCTGCACGAGCAGAACCCCATGCTGGGACTGCGCGGCTGTCGCCTCGGGCTGATGTTCCCCGAGATCATCGAGATGCAGGTGCGCGCCATCATCGAGGCATCCGTCGAGCTGCGCAGAGAGCGCGTCGACGTGCACCCCGAGATCATGATCCCGCTGGTCGGCACGCTCGAGGAGCTGCGCCGCACGCGCCAGTACCTCGAAGCGACCGTCGGCACCGTGCTGAACGAGTCGAGGACGAAGGTCCACTACAAGTTCGGCACCATGATCGAGCTGCCCCGCGCGGCGCTGGTGGCGGGGGAGATCGCCGAGGACGCGGAGTTCTTCTCCTTCGGCACCAACGACCTCACCCAGACCACCTTCGGCTACTCGCGCGATGACGCCGAGGGGAAGTTCCTGCTCAAGTACGTGGAGGAGAAGATCCTTCCGGCCAACCCCTTCGAGACCATCGACCGCAACGGCGTGGGCAGGTTGATGGCCATCGCCGTGCGCGAGGGGCGGGCTACGCGCCCGGGGATGACGATCGGCATCTGCGGCGAGCACGGTGGCGACCCCGAGTCGATAGCACTGTGTGAGGAGCTCGGGCTCGACTACGTGTCGTGCTCCCCGTACCGCGTGCCCGTCGCCCGCCTGGCGGCGGCTCACGCCCGCCTCGCATCTGTGGAACGCGACCGCTGAGCACCTCCGGGTTGCCGCTGCTGATCCCGGCGGAGGTGGAGACGGAGCGGCTGGTCCTGCGTCAATGGCGCGAGTCCGACCTCGACGCGTTCGCAGAGATGATGGCCGACCCGGAGGTGACCCGCTACCTGGTTCCGCCGGTCCCGGTGGACCGCCTCACCAGCTGGCGCCTGCTCGCCATGTACGTCGGTCATGGAGTGATGCGCGGCTACTCGCATTGGGCGATCGAGCTGCGTGAGACCGGGGAGTTCATCGGCCGCGCCGGACCATGGCGGCCCGACGGCTGGCCGGCGCTGGAGCTCGGCTGGGCGATCGCGCGGCGCCACCAGGGGCGGGGCTACGCGACTGAGGCGGGGAAGGTGGCACTCCAGGTGTCCTGGGAGCGGCTCAAGCCGGACCGGCTGATCTCTCTGGTGAGGCTGGGGAACGATGCGTCGGTGGCGGTGGCTCGACGCCTCGGCGGCCGGCTGACCGAGACCATCGATTTCTTCGGTGGCCCCACGCAGGTCTTTGACTACCCGGCACCTCCTGGAGGTCCGCCAGGCCGACAAGTCGATTGACGCGCCTCCCGGACGCCCTTACAGTTCGCAGCGATGCCACTGATTGGAACGATCGCTGCTCTCGGAGCCGCCGGTGGGAGCCCACTGACCACCCACCTGCCGTGGGGGTGGTTCACCCTGATGGCGATCGTTGACCTGGGGCTGGTCGGCGTTGTCATCGCACTACGGCTTCGGGCCCCCAGCGCCGCCGGCTCTCGTGTCGGCAGCCGACCGGCGCGGGCCGAGGCCCTCGTGCTGCGCAGTGGCTGGTGGGTGCCGCGGTCGCGGGTGCTCGCGCTGCCCGCCCAGCGAGCCAGCTATGCGTGGCCGCTGCATCGCGACTACATGGTCCGCCGGATCGGCTGACGCCCGCTGTGAAGGCGAGCCGGTTCATGCCAATAGTGGCAGCAACACTGTCGCCGGCAGCCGGGTGCTCACCCCGCCATCGGATACCATCACCTCTCCACAGCACCAGGAGAGCAACCACATGCCTGCACCACGGGGTGGGAGGAAGACGGGCGGCAACAAACCCGGCCGTTCCGACCGCAAAGGCGCCGTGCGCCCGCGCGCACCGCGGTCCCCTCGGGCCCCCCGGGCACCGCGGTTGCTCCCGGAGGTGTCCGACGCCGGGTTCGCGATGGACACACCGCGACCCTTCCGGCCTGCGCCGGACCACAGGGTCGAATCCACCACCGGGCTCCGGCACGAGGTCATCGAGCTGCGCGCCGAGGTGCACCGTCTCGCGGCGGAGATCGACAAGCTCTGGGCTCGGGAGCGTGGCCGCTCAGCGACGCCCGGGCGAACGGCGCGCAGCATCGCCGGCAAGCCGCCGCGCACCGGGACTCGGGCGTCGGGACCAGGCGGGCGCAGCGGTCCGGGCGCCGGCCGGGCCGGCCCCAAGAGCAGCGCTTCAGCGGCTGCGAGCCGGGGTCCGGGCGGTGCCAAGCGCTCCACGGGCGCCAAGCGTTCCTCAGGCTGGGCCAAGCCGAAGAGCCGGTCGCGGCGCTCGGGCACCACTCCGCGCCGTCAGGGCCGCTGACTCAGACGGCTATCCTCACTGGCGTGGCTGAGCACGTTCGCGTTCGCAAGGTGTCCACCCGGGATGGCCGCCCGGTGATGCTCGACGACGGCCACGTGGTCGAGGGCGACGAGCTGCAATCGCCCACGCCGGGGATGCCGTACAGCGTGCGCCGCAGCGTGGCCGAGCATGACGACGCCCCCGACGTCTTCATGACCTCGCCGATCCGCGCGGTGATCACCGACAACGTCGGCGCCATCACCCTTCTCACCGACAACTCGCGCTACTCCGTCGAGGTGATCGGACGGTGATGACCCCGCCCCAGCTCCTGGTGATGACCTACTCTGTGCACGTTCCGCAGGTCCGTCTGGTGGTCCCGTCGAGTTGAGCGAACACATCAGCGACGAGCCCTACCTCCTTGTCGAGGAGGTCGCCGAGCGCCTCGGATTGCCGCTCTCGGTGCTGCTCCATCGGGTGGAGGCGGGGGACATTCCCGCCCGCCGCGTGGAGCGCGCCGATGGCCTCCACTACGCGCTGCGGCTCGGTGACCTCGGGATCGAGCTCGACGATCGCGGCCTGCGCTCCGCCGCCATCCAGGACGAGGCTCAGACAACGGAGGAGGAAACCCTCAGCACCGCCTTCGAGCCGAGCGAGCCGAGCGGGCCGACCGAGCCGAGTGTGGAAAGCGCCATCTTCTCGGCGTTCGACAGCGGGCCGGCGCCGGTGCCCGGACGGCAGAACGGCGCCACAGGCGTGAGCGGCCCTACTGCTGAGGAGGAGGCCGACGCGCTTCCCTGGCAGCCGGACGCCGATCGGTCACCCCCGTGGTCGGTTCGTCCTCGCGAGCCACAGCAGCCACCGGTGTGGCTGACCCAGGAGAGCGGCGACGTCAGCCAGACGTCCGACGAGGCGGCCGCGGACGTCGTGGAGGACGCTGAGGTCGCACCCTCCGCTGAAGTCGACCATGTCGACACCGTCGTGGTCGCCATGGAGGAGGACGACCAATACCTTCCACCGGCGCTCGACCACGATGCCGACGATGCCGAGGACGGGATGCCGGCCATCGCTCCCTCCGGCCTGCATGAGGACGACCTCGGTGCCGACCAGGACACCGCCGTGGCCGAGCTGGCCGTCCCGCCGCCCACTCGCGAGCCCACGGTGAGCCTGGTGGACGCCGCCGCGCCGGGGCCGCGCGGCGACCTTGCGTCGATGTCGCTGGACGCCCGCGAGCTCGTCGCCGGCCTGCTCGACCGCTGGGAGCGCACCCTCGAGCAGCGCATCTACACCGAGCAGCGGCAGCGGTTCCAGGCGGAGCTCGTTGCCCGTCAGAACATGGTCAAGCAGCTGCAGATGGAGCTCCACACCGCCCGTGCCGAGCACGCGGCCGCCCAGGCTGAGAAGGACCGCATCCTCGCCGGCAAGGAGCGCGAGCTCGCCGACCGTGAGCGCGACATCGCCGAGACCCGCCGGGCCGCCGACGAGGCGGAGCGGGCGGCGGCCCCGGCGGCGTCACGCCGCCGCCGCTGGTTCTGGAGTCGCGACGACTGACGTTGCGACCCCCGTGCGTGCGGCGGGGGTGCGCTACTCCAGCACCGCGGGGCGCTGGATCCTTGCTACAGCCGTGCTCGGCTCCGGTGTCGCCTTCCTCGACTCCACCGTGGTCAACGTGGCGCTCCCGACCATCGCGCGCGACCTGCACACTGGGCTGAGCGACCTGCAGTGGATCACCGACGCGTACATGCTCACCCTTGGCGCGTTGATCATCCTCGGTGGCGCGCTGGGCGACCGTTTCGGACGCCGCCGCGTCTTCGTGTTCGGCCTGGCCTCCTTCACCGCTGCATCGGTCATCTGCGGGGGGGCGCCGGACACGCTTGTGCTCATCGTGGCCCGCGCGCTGCAGGGCGTCGGCGGCGCGCTGCTGGTACCCGGCAGCCTGGCGATCATCTCCGCGTGCTTCGTCCCCCACGACCGCGCCCGAGCCGTCGGCCTGTGGTCCGGTCTAAGCGGCGTCAGCGTTGTGGTGGGCCCGTTCGTCGGCGGCTGGCTCATCGACTCGGTCTCCTGGCGGGCCATCTTCTTCATCAATGTGCCGCTGGCCGCCGTCGCCATCTGGATCGCTCTGCGCCACGTCCCCGAGACGCGCGACGACGGTGCGGTCGGGCGGCCCGACTATGTCGGGGCGGCGGTTGTGTCCGTGGGTCTCGCCGGCGTCGTGTACGCGCTCATCGACGGGCCCAGCAACGGTTGGTCGGCACCGACGCTGGTCGCCGGTGTCGTCGGCGCACTCCTCCTGCTGGCGTTCCCGTTCGTCGAGCTGCGCGTGCACACGCCGATGGTCCCGCTGGACATCTTCTCGTCACGACAGTTCAGCGGCGCCAACCTGACCACGTTCGCCGTGTACGCCGCGCTGTCGGTGATCACATTCCTCCTCGTGCTGCACCTCCAGCAGGACCTGCATTACTCAGCGCTGGCCGCGGGAACCGCGTTCCTCCCGGCCGGTCTCCTGCTGATCGCGTTCTCGTCCCGCTCGGGCGCGCTCGCCCAGCGCATCGGGCCACGCCTGCCGATGACGGTGGGGCCGATCATCGCCGCCGCCGGCTTGCTGGTCCTCGCCGGCGTGCGCCACGGCGACAGCTACTGGACCTCCGTGCTCCCCGGCGTCGTCGTGTTCGGCGTCGGTCTCACGTTCGTGGTCGCACCGCTCACGGCGGCGGTGATGGCATCGGTGGACCAGCACCACTTCGGGGTGGGGTCGGCGATCAACAATGCCGTGGCGCGGATCGGTGGGTTGCTCGCGATCGCCGTCGTGCCCGCGCTCGCCGGGCTCGCGTCGGCGTCGACACACCTCGCGGGAGTGTCGCTCAACGACGGATTCACCTCAACGATGCGCATCGGCGCCGGCATGCTCACCGCCGGTGGCCTGATCGCGCTGGCCACCGTCCGGCACATCATCCCGCCGGAGGAGGCTGGCGGCGCAGCAGCTTGAACGCGTGGTCGGAGCTCTGCTGGCTGATCGCATAGGTGACCCACAACAACGCCAGTGACTCGAGCATGCGTGCGGCCTCTATGCCACCGACGTCGAGCGGTGGCCAGCCGCACTCGCGGACCAGGTCTGACACAGTCTGCTTGGCGGCGGCGTTGTTGCCGCAGAGGAACATGTCGCCGGGTCCCCCGGGGATCTTGGGGTCGATCATGTGCTGGTTGTTGACCGTGTTCCACGTCTTGACAACGCGCGAGTCGGGCAGCCAGCGCTGCACCTGCTCACCGGCGGAGTCGTCGTGACCGGTGACCAGGGTCACTCCTGACGGCCCGCGCCCGAACGGGTTGGTGACGTCGATGACGATCTTGCCGACGAGGTTGGCCGCGCCGGCGAGGTGCAGCGCGTTCTCCGTCCCGCTCCACGTGGTGGCCAGACAGGCGATCTCGCACTCGGATGCGGCCTCGCCGTACGGCAGCGCGCGCGCACCGGTGCCGACCTCAGCCACCCACGCCACCACGTGCTCGGCATTGGGGTCGCGGCTGCCCATCAGCACCTCGTGGCCGTGGCGCACCAGCCCGGCGCCGATGGAGCGGCCAACCTGACCGGAACCTAGGACCGCGAACTTCATGGGAGATTGAGAGCTTAGTGCAGCGCGGATCGGCGGCGTCGTTTCAGCAAGGCAACGGTGCCCAGACCGAGGGGTATCAGGGGTAGCGCCGGCACGAAAGGGGATTCGGCCACGGCGACAGAGGCCGAACACAGGGCGCCTGGCACAGCCGGCAGGGTCAGCTTCAGGCCACTGAAGGACATCGCAGATGGCTCGTTGTCCGGGCGAAACGTTGGTGCGTCAGTCTGGGTGAGCTCGAGCTTGAGTGAGTCGCCGGTGCACAGCTGCCATGCGTTCGGCCACAGCTGGAGCGACAGCGGCATCGTCGAATTGCCCGGGGGTTGGTCGAGTCGGACCACGCTGCGCGTGATCAGCGTTTGATTTCCTGAGCTGTCGACGTCCCACAGGCGCGCTGCCAATTCGGCGCTGCTCCCGATCAGCGTGGCGCTGACGTTGACGACTGGACCGCCGACGAGCGTCGCGGGTGAGGCGACGGGAAAGTTGTAGACCGCCTCATGGGAATCGGTCGTCGACGAGGGCATGGTCACGCACTTGCCGCCGGTGACGATCGGGTCCGACATGAGACTCTCGGGGCCACCACCAGACTGGTTGAACGTGTTCTGCGCGGCCCCCGCGTCCACGAAGGTGAGCTGAGTCGTGGCGATGGATCCGAAGCTGTTGGCGGAATAGCTCTGCAGCGTCTGCTGCGGCAGGCAGCGCGTGGTATCGACTGTGATCGTCGGCTGTGTGAAGAGCTGGCTCAGCTGTGTGAGCGAAGTGGCCTGCAACGCCGCCTGGAGGAAGCCGTTGCTTTCGTTGTGGGCCTGCTTCCACACGTCAAGTGGATTCTGCGCATAGGAGTGACCGATGTCGCCGAAGAAGCCCCACACGGGGTAATGGCTGTGCGCGGCCTGGAGGCGATTGATCATGGTCAGCGCCTGAAGGCCAGGGAAGAGCGGGTCGGTGAGTCCCTGCATTACGAAGATCGGCTTCTGGGTGTTGAGCGACGGCGTCTTGTGGTTGTTCGCAGGGATGGGCATGGCATACGGCGACCGGAGCGGACCGCCCACCTCGGCGAGGATGGTCGGCGTGTCGGGGTTCACGGCGAAGGCCGGTTCACCCGCGTTGATTTCCGCGAACCACGTGGGCAGGTCCGCAGTCGGGTCCTGCAACGGCAACAACGCGTACTGGGCGCCGTCCAACGGCTGCGATGGGACATTGGTAACCCCCCTGGCGAACAGACCGGCGACGTAGCTCTCCTTCTCGACACCGATCGGATTGTCGTGATTGAACGTGGCCACCGGCGGCGCGCCATGGAAACCGTCGGTGGCCGTGCCGTTGGGCAGCAGCGAGTCGACCAGGTCGGTCCAGGTGTACATCGGCAAGGCTGCCGTGAGGTGCAGTGCCTTGCCCAGTGGCGAGGTCCACGGCGTGGTATTGACCAGGCTCGGATTCGCCGTCGAGGTGGTGAGCACGACCTGGTCCTGCGTCAGGCCCTCGTCCCAGGTGGGGCCGCCGCCACCGGAGTCGCCGGTGGCGACGATGTGGTTGGGGTTGATGAGCGTTCCTGCCGCCGCATCAGCTACCACCCCCGCCAGGAACTGTGCGTCGTGCACCTCCCAGCGGCGGTCGAGCAGATGCACCCAGCTCTTCTCGCCGGTGTGCCCCGAGGTCGCCGCCTGGCAGGCCGTGTCAGTTGCGTAGGTGTACCCGCTGCTCAACACTCGCCCGCACGATTCGTACCAACCTCGGGGGGTGAAGTTGATGGCCGCGTAGCCGTTGGATGCGAACCAGGCGTTGTTCCAGTGATACCCGGGGGTTCCGATGAAGTCCGTACAGCCGGCGTCGGTGCTGCCTGCCAGCGTCGTCGACTCGAACTGGCAGTAGTCGTTGCTGTAGCCGCTCTGGAAGATGACCAGCGGAGGCTTGGCTGCGGTGGTCGAGCCCGGCGGTATGTACGGCACCGTCGGCAGGCTGAGATCGACGCGAAGGGGAGTGCCGTCGAAGCTCAGCACCCGGTTGCTGAGCGTGTACCGGCAAAGGAGAAACGGGTTGCCGTCGGACGGAGAGACGGTGCTCGAAGACGACGCGGTTGACCCGTTGAGCGTGGGGCAGGTGGGGCTCAGCAGTGCCGCCCTGGCGGTGGTGGCAGGGAGAGCGCCCATCGACGCGGCAACCACCGCCCCGGCAAGAAGCATGGTCCGGCTTCCCTCGAGAGTCCTCATCGGCTCCATTAACGTTGCGCTGCTCGAGAAACCTCCGGCGCCGGCGCCGGCGCAGGGCGGCCTACCATCGCCTCATGGCACGGGACGCTGTCGCCGAGATCAAGGCTCGCCTCGACATCGTCGACGTGGTGGGCGGCTACGTCACCCTGCAACGCGCGGGCCGCGGCCACCGTGCGCTGTGTCCGTTCCACTCGGAGAAGACCCCCTCCTTCAACGTCAGCCAGGACAAGCAGGCGTGGTACTGCTTCGGGTGCCAGGAGGGAGGCGACATGTTCACCTTCGTGCAGAAGGTCGAGCACGCCGACTTCCGGGCCGCACTGGAGATGCTCGCCGAGAAGGCCGGCGTCGAGCTCGAAGCCGAGGCACAGAGCGGAGAGCGCCGGGGTGCCGCCCGGCGGCGCAAGCGCACGCTCGAAATCAACGCCCGCGCCGCCGCGTTCTTCGAGCACGTGCTCTGGTCGTCGCCGGCAGGGGAGGACGGACGAACCCTGCTGGCCGCGCGCGGCGTCGACGAGGGCCGGGCTCGCACCTTCGGGATCGGCTTCGCGCCGGCGGGTGGAGGCGGCGAGGACGCGCTCTCGCGCTACCTGAAGGAGCGGGCTGGCGCAACCGCGGATGAGATCGTCGATGCGGGGGTGGCCCACCACGCGCGCGGGGGCCGGCTGCGTGACCGCTTCCGCCACCGTCTCGTCTTCCCGATCCGCGAGGAGCGTGGCGAGGTGATCGCGTTCGGGGCCCGTGCGCTCGGCGACGACGTGCCGAAGTACCTGAACTCGCCCGAAACCTCCGTGTACCACAAGGGCAGTGCGCTCTTCGGCATCGACCTCGCGCGTGCCGCGATGCACGACCGGCGCGTCGCTCTCATCGTTGAGGGCTACTTCGACGTCATGGCGGCGCACGTCGCCGGCGTGCCCAACGTCGTGGCCAGCAGTGGCACCGCGCTGACGCGCGAGCAGGCCAAGGTGCTGTCGCGGCACGCCGACAGCGTGGTGCTCTGCTTCGACGGCGACGAGGCGGGACGCGCCGCGGCGTCGCGCGCCGTCGACGTGGTTGCCGCCGAAGGGCTACCCGCGCGCATCTGCGTGCTCCCCGGCGGCTGCAAGGATCCTGACGAGCTGGTCCGCCGCGACCCTGCCGCATTCGCCGCCGCGGTGGAGGAGGCTCCGCCGGAGTGGCAGGTGCTCCTCGACCGCGCGCTCGGCGATGACGAGGGGGGCAGCATCGACGGCCGCCGGGCTGCGGCGGAACGAGCCGTGGCCCTGCTGGTCCGGATTCCCGAGGCGGCGCCGCGCGAGCTGTACGTCCAGCAAGCCGCCCGCCGGCTGAACCTCACGGCCGCCACCATCGCCGCCGACGTCGCCACGGCGTTCCGTGCAACCGCCGCAGGACGGCCGCTCCGGGTCAGCGCCATGCCCCCCCCGGCCGCCGAGGACCTCGGGGCGCCGGAGGCGGGGCCGCCCTTGTCGCCCGCGGCCGCGTGGGACGGCTACCTGGCCACCCTCTGCGTCCACCGGCCTGAGATCGCCGCTCGTCTCACCGACGAGTTCGGGCTCGAGGTGGCCGCCATCGGCCACCCACTGGCCCGCCGCATGGTGGAGATCGCCCTGGAGACAGCTGCCGGCGAGGCGTTCCCGCTGACGGCGCTGGCGCCACAAGAGAGGGACTTCGCTGCCGCGCTGCTGGTGCGGACCGTGCCCGAGCTCCTGCCCGAGAGCCGCACCGGGGACCTCGACACCGCGATCAGCGACAGCCTCAGGCGGGTCACCGAGGCGCGGCTGGGTGCGGAGATCTCGGACGTGCGCCGCCGCATGGCCGCCGCCAAGGAGCGCGGGGACGACGTCGAGGTGGCGCGGCTCGCCTCGCGCCTCCGCGAGCTGGCGACGGCCTCACCCCACCTGCGCCGAACCGCCGCCAGCCGCTAGCAGGGTGTTGATTTTCGACCCCGGGGAGCCCTATACAGGCTGACTCCGGTGTGCGAGTCTTCAGCAAGCAGTTCAGCTTGCGGAGATCCAGCATGCGCGGAACCAGCACCCGGCAGGCGACGATGCTGTCCACCATGACCACGGACAGCCTGATCCCCATGGACCACCCCATCCGGCGGATCAAGCCGGTGGTGGAGGCGGTACTCCAAGAGCTGGGGCCCGAGTTCGACGCGATGTACGCCAGCACGGGGCGCCAGAGCGTACCCCCAGAGCATCTGCTCAAAGCATCGGTGCTGATGTCGCTGTACTCGATCCGGAGCGAGCGCCAGTTCTGCGAGCGGCTGCGCTACGACCTGCTCTTCAAGTTCTTCCTTGACCTCAACGTCGACGACGAGGGCTTCGACCACAGCACCTTCTCGCGCAACCGCGATCGGCTCCTCAAGCACGAGATCGCCGACCGCTTCTTCGCCGCGGTGGTACAGCAGGCGCACCTGCGCCGCTACATCTCCGGCGAGCACTTCAGCGTGGACGGGACCCTGCTCGAGGCCTGGGCCTCGCACAAGAGCTTCCGGCCCAAGGACGGCGGCCCGAAGGATCCCTCCGGCCCGGGGAGGAACGCCGAGGTGAACTACCACGGCGAGCGGCGCAGCAATGACACCCACCAATCCACCACCGACCCGGAGGCGCGGCTGGCGAGAAAGGGCAATGCCGTGGCGGCGAAGCTCAGCTACGCCGGGCACCTGCTCATGGAGCACCGCAACGCACTGATCGCCGACCTGGAGCTGAGTCAGGCCACCGGCTACGCCGAGCGCGAGACCGCGCTCGCCCTGCTGGGACGGCTGCCAAGGCGCGGCCGGCGCACGGTTGCCGGCGACAAGGGCTACGACACCAGGGACTTCATCGCCGGTTGCCGCGAGCTCGGCGTCACTCCACACGTTGCCCAGAACACGACCAACCGGCGCAGTGCGATCGACGGCCGCACCACGAGGCACGCCGGGCACGTGACCAGCCTGCGGATCCGCAAACGCATCGAGGAACCCTTCGGCTGGATGAAGACGGTTGCCGGCGGCAGGAAGCTGCGCTACATCGGCTTGCAACGCAACCGAGCCTGGTTCCTGATGGCCGGAGCGGTGTACAACCTGATCCGCATCACCGCACTGGACGCCCAGGCCACCTGATCACGGGGCCGAAGGGCCGAACGCCCGCGGCACAGCGGCTCTGGCAACCATCAATTCGGCGGTCCGCCGCCACCCACCGCACAATTCAGCCGCCGGTTGGGGCTCGGCGGGTCGAAGATCAACGCCCTGCTAGGGCTTCGGCGGTCGACGTCGCAATCCGGCGATGTTTGCGTTGGACGGGCATGAGGAATGTTGAATTGGCTGTGGTGTCGACGTGGAACAAGGAGGTGTGGACGTGACCATTGCATCTCCGACCGAGAAGCTGACGGTGACCGCCCAGCAGCTGATCATCAAGGGCAAGGAGCAGGGGTGCCTGAGCCCCGATGACGTGCTCACCTCGTTTCCCGACATCGAGGCCGAGCCCGACCAGCTCGAGCGCATCTTCAACGCGTTCGTCGACATAGGCATCGCCGTCAGCGACGGGGACCGCGACTTCGAGACCGTCGACGACATCGACGACGAGACCATCGCCAAGGCCGAGGCCGCCGACGCCGTCTCCTTTGACGACCCGGTGCGCATGTACCTGCGCGAGATCGGCCGCATCGACTTGCTCAAGGCGGAGCAGGAGGTCCACTACGCCAAGCTCATCGAGCAGGGCGACCTTGCCGCCAAGGACGCCCTCACCGAGGCCAACCTCCGGCTGGTGGTGTCGATCGCCAAGAAGTACATCGGCCGCGGCATGTCGTTTCTCGACCTCATCCAGGAGGGCAACCTCGGGCTGATCCGGGCGGTCGAGAAGTTCGACTACCACCGCGGATTCAAGTTCTCGACGTACGCCACGTGGTGGATCCGCCAGGCGATCACACGCGCCGTGGCCGACCAGGCGCGCACCATTCGCGTGCCGGTGCACATGGTCGAGGCGATCAACAAGCAGCTGCGCGTCTCGCGCCGGCTGTTCCAGGAGCTGGGCCGCGAGCCCAGCGACGAGGAGGTCGCTGACGAGCTCGGGATCACCGCCGAGCGCGTCCGCGAAATCAAGAAGATCTCGCGCGACCCCGTCTCGCTGGAGACGCCGGTAGGCAACGAGGATGACACGGAGCTCGGCGACTTCGTCGAGGACAAGGAGGCCACGCCACCGTCCGACGCGGCCGTCCTTTCCGTTCTCCACACCGAGATGGAGGACATGCTCGACACGCTCTCGCCGCGGGAGCGCCGCGTGCTGCAGTTGCGCTTCGGGCTCGCCGACGGGCATCAGCGCACGCTCGAAGAGGTCGGCAAGCGCTTCGGCGTCACCCGCGAACGCATTCGGCAGATCGAGGCGAAGGGATTGCGCAAGCTTCGTCATCCCTCCCGCAGCCGCCGGCTCCACGACTTTCTCGAATAGCGATTTCGCGTTCGCACGAACGTGCGCTCCGTATACTGCGGACAAGTGGACGACCCGACCCCACTCGAGACCCTCTCATTCAGTCCGGGTTAGCTCAGCGGTAGAGCAGGCGGCTGTTAACCGCAAGGTCACTGGTTCGAATCCAGTACCCGGAGCCATCGCCACATTCGAAGGGGACGACACACCATGGCCGACGCTCCAGCACGCAACACACC
>NZ_JAEKNS010000114.1:0-18863 GCF_016464765.1 Candidatus Aeolococcus gillhamiae
GCGGTCGCTCAAGCTGACGCGGTACGGTAATGCTCGAAGCTCGTCCGGAGTAACCGCAACCTCGGCTTCGCGCAATCGCTGCGCAAAGCGCTGCCACTCATGCTCTTCGCCTGTCTCCTCGGCATTGTCAGGCAGCACCACGTTGTAAACGTTGCGCACAACGTGTGCGATCGACATCGGCGTTGCGTGCCTACCTGCTGTCTCGCCCAGCGGCGCAGAAGTCGTCCACCCTCGGTCGTCCAAGAGCGAAACTTCACGCCCGTCGGACAGCAGTGCAAACTCGCGCACTTTGAATGACGTCCCACTGCCGCCATTTGGACCCGATTCAAGGTCACACCAGGCTCCGAGCCCTACTACCGTTGCTGGATTTTGGTTCAAGAACCCACGATCCGAACCATAGAGGCGCTGAGTCGATTCGGTGCAGTCATCGAAGCGCATAACAGAGGCAGGACTTGCTGGGTCGTCCTCGCACCGATATGTGCATGTCCCAACGGGAAACCGAGGATCTCACGGGGATCCGTAAGGCACCGAGCAATACAGATTCTGGGCTTTCGTGAAGGCTGACGCACCTCTGCCAATAGACACAAATACCAAGCTGCGCCAAGCCGCGTAGGTCGTTCCTTCACACGCGCGACGTGCGACAGCACGGTTGCCTGAGCCGCCGCCCGGATAAACGTATGCCGATCCGGGGGAGCCTTTGTATCGCCAGACACCGTCCGAGAAGTACTCCTGCAGTTCGACCGTCACCGTAGTCTTCGTATTTGGACAGGTCCCCTGATACCACCAGCCGTGAGCCGAAACGTCCCCTGACGACGGGTGCGCATAGTCGCCGTCGACGTACGGCGAGCAGCTGGCCGCCGGAGCTGTCCCGCTGCTCGTGACGGGTGCCGGCACCGGAACAACCACACCATCGCCGGCACCTGGATACGGCGCTGGAACAGGCACGCCGCTCGGCTCCGCAGGTACAGCCGCGTGGACGGCCCGCCCTGCGCTCGCTGATGCCGGCTCGTTGTTCGCTGCGGCGGGCTGCATCGTCGCAGTCACCACACCGAGCAGCAGCGTGCTTGCAGTTGCGGCGATCATCAGGCGTCTCAATGTCGGTGCACCCGCCTATTCGAGGTTTGTGCCCTCATCATACGGCCCCGCCGTCGAAACCCTGATTCCTGAGATCCCACGAGAGGAGTACGTAGCCGCCGTGGGGCGATACCTGACGGAGTACATGAAGCCGGTTACCCAGCAGTCGTCCTTGGCGTCTCAGGCCTACGCGGTCCTATCTGCATGCCGCGCCTTGTACACAGTGAAGTCTGATGCGGATTTATCGAAGCTAAAAGCAGCCGAACAGGCGAAGAAGGACTTTCCGCACTGGCGACGCGTAATCAATGATGCGCTTGAGTGGCGCAGCCATCAGTGGCAGTCGCCGACGGCCGAGACTGCCAGCATTGCAATGAAGATGGCCCCTCGCAGCCGGGCCTTCGTGTCGGATATGGCAGGGTTCGTCCGGGACCCCGACTCCGGTGTAGGCCGACACTAGGACCCGCGGCCGCATTTGTTGCGAGGAGGTGACGCTCCGTCTCCGGCCCGGGTCCTCCGCTCAGGGCTCCCGAGCCTGACGCATCGGCCGTCTCAGTGGCGATCGTCGACAACGGGGCAAGCTGAGCGGCACTACATGCGCCGTGCTCCACACCGCCGGCTGGGGCGTCTCCGGCGGAGCACACCGGGTACTGGGTGTATGTAGGAGGGCAAGGCGCACGGCGATGACCGCCGCCCCGAGGTCCGCAACGATCTCTGACTCACCGGCTGGCCATCCGTATCGTGTCGCGTTGGCAGCGCTCAAGGTTGCTACTCGAACTGGCGAAGCCAGTCACCTTGCATGCCCATGGATTCAGCTCTCAGAAAGGTCAGCTGTCGCCAGCGACTCCTCGAGCCGCCGAGATGCCTCCTCGTGCATCCCGGGCACCACGTGGCCGTAGACCGTGAGCGTAAAACTCGGGTTGCTGTGGCCGAGACGCTCGCTCACCACTTTGGGATGCTCGCCCGCCGCCAACATAAGCGTGGCCATGGTGTGCCGGAGCCCGTGCAATGGCAGGCGCGGCAAGCGCGAGTCGTCGAGGAGCCGATAGAAGGACTTGCGCACCCAACCGGACGTCAGCGGCCGTCCGTAGTCGGTGGCGAACACCAGGTCGAGGTCGTCCCAGAGTGCACCCGCAACCAGGCGTTGCTGGGCCTGGGCTGCGCGGTGCTCATGCAACGCGATCAGGAGCTGCGGTGGCACAGACACCGGCCGAGCCGACCGATGCGTCTTCGTCGCCTTGAAGCGGACCACACCGTCGTGGCGTGAATCGAGTGTCTGCAGGATCAGCAGGCGCCCACCGCTCCCTTCCACATCGCACCAGCGCAACGCGAGCAACTCGCTGAGCCGTAGGCCGCAGAGCAGCGCGGTGCGAAGCGGCAATCCGAAGGGATGGTCTTCGAGGACGTTCAGCAGCGTGCGCGCTTGCTCAGCGGTGAGCGTGCGCGGCGTTGCCGCCGGGATGGTCGGTCGGTCAACGGCGTCCACCGGATTCAGCGAAATCGCCTGCCACGCCACGGCGTGGCCCATCGCTCTGTGCAGGACGTTGTGGATCTTCCTCACCGTTGCGGGCGCCAATGAACCGCCCGTCTTCCGGTTGCCACCGACGCGCAACGCCTGCTCGGCCGCGATCACGTGGGTCGGACGAAGGTTCTGGAGAGGGATATTGCCGAGGTGGGGGATGAGGTCGTGCTCGACAATGTCCCGATAGCGCAATCGCGTCCGCAACGCCAGCGAAGGCTCGACATAGTCGCGGAGCCAACGCTCGAGGAACTGACCCACCGTCTCCTTGCTGGGGTCGACGTAGGTACCCCGCGTCATCGCACTCAGCTGAACAGCAGCCTCGCGCTCGGCTTCCTTCTTGGTGCCACGGATAGTGAACGTGCGGCGCAGACGCCTGCCCGTGCGCGGGTCCCGGCCTCGTTCGAGGATGACCTCCCAGGCCCCCGCCGAACGGCGGTGGATTCGGCTCACGCCGACGGTGCCGCGTGCTCCCGCGTCATGTTGCCCAGTATCGCGGATTTGGGCAACATTTGGGCAACATTTCGCCGGTCAGGATGTCCGTCAGCCGCCGCGCTGGCCCGGTTTTGTATTCAAAACTTGGTACCCCGTATCGGATTCGAACCGATGATCTCCGCCTTGAGAGGGCGGTGTCCTGGGCCTCTAGACGAACGGGGCGGGGCTTGCGAAGTATAGGGGCGCTCGGTGCTACATCCGGTCGGGCGCGGCGATCCCCATGAGAGCGAGCGCGCGAGCCAGAGTCACCCGCACCGCTGCAGCGAGGTGGAGGCGCGCGGTGCTGAGCGCGGGTGCGCCGGCGTCGACGATGCGGTGGTCGTGGTAGTAGCGGTGCCACGCCGCGGCGACGCTGTGTGCGTAGAAGGTGAGCCGGTGCGGCTCGAGGTCGTGGGCAACGCTACGCACGACCTCGGGAAGGTCGAGGAGCAGCTGGATGAGCGCTGACTCGTCGCGGCCGAGAAGGTTGAGATCGGGGTTCTCGAGAGGCACCCCGTCGAGCTCTGCCTGGCGGAAGACTCCGGCGCAGCGCGCGTGCGCCATCTTCACGTAGTACACCGGGTTCTCGTTGCCCTCCTTGGTGGCGAGGTCGAGGTCGAAATCGATGGTCGAGCCCGAGGCGCGGCTGATCAGGAAGTAGCGGATGGCGTCGCCGCCCACCTGATCGAGGATCTCGCGCAGCGTCACATAGTGGCCTGAGGCCTTCTTCATCTTGGTGCCGGCGACGGTGATCAGCTGGGTGACCACGATGCGCAGGCGCGTGTCGTCGATGCCGAGCACGCGCAGCGCTGCGAACATGCGCGGCAGGTGTCCGGCATGGTCGGCGCCGACGACGTCGACGGCGCGGTCGAACGCGCGCTGCTCGAGCTTATCGAGGTGATAGGCGATGTCGGTCATGAAGTACGTGGGCAACCCGTTGCTGCGGATCAGCACCTCGTCCTTCTCGCTTCCCAGCTGGGTGGCCTCGAACCACACTGCGCCGTCGCGCTCGACCACGCACCCCGTCTCCTTCAGGCGCTGCAGCATGCGATCCACGGCTCCACTGTCGAACAGCCCCTGTTCATGGAACCAGCCGTCGAAGTGCACGCCGAGGTGCTCCAGGTCCTGGCGGATCTCGGCAAGTTGCGCGGCGAGCGCCTTCTCGCCGAACGCGTCTGCGGACACGTCGCGAAGCCCGTCGCCGTGCTCGGCGAAGAGGAGCTCGGCGGCGTGCTCAGCCGCCGGGTACGGCTCGGCTGGCGGGGGGTCGTCGATCCCGCAGAGGCGCCGGTAGAACCATGCGCAGTTGACCGCGAAGGTGCGCATGCGGCTGCCCGCGTCGTTGACGTAGTACTCGCGCTCGACACGGTGGCCGGCGGCGGCGAGCACGTTGGCGAGCGCGTCGCCGACGGCGGCGCCGCGGGTGGCGCCGAGCGTCACCGGCCCGGTCGGGTTGGCGCTGACGAACTCGATCTGCACGGACCGGCCTGCGCCTTCGCCGAGCGACGCGTCTCCCCACCGCTCCCCAGCGCTGATGATCCCGCCGAGCTGCGCCGCGAGCCACGCCGGCGCCAGCCGCATGTTGATGAAGCCGGGGCCGGCCACCTCGGCAGACTCGATGATCTCGCCGCCGCCGAGGTGTTCGCGCAGCAGCTCGGCGATCCCACGGGGGGCCAGTCCCAGCACCTTGGCCAGGCGCATCGCCAGGTTGGTGGCGACGTCGCCGTGGCTCGGGTCATTGGGCTTCTCGACGACGATGTCGGTGCGCACCTCGGACCGTGGCAGCGCTCCCGCGGCAACCGCTCTGTCGAGGGCGGCGGCGAGCTCAGCGCTCACCGCGCTGGCCACCAACTGCGCGTCCGGCACCGCTGCCTCCGTCGAGATTGTCAAGGAGGCGCCAGTGTAGTGGGCACCGCCGAACTGCTCGTCAGAGAGCACAGCAAGCGGCCGACGGGCGACAATGCGCCGCCGTGGATCTCCGCCATTGCGTCATCCCAGCCGCCGGCCTGGGGACGCGATTCCTTCCCGCCACCAAGGCTCTCCCCAAGGAGTTGCTGCCTGTTCTCGACCGACCCGTGATCCAGTGGGGCGTCGAGGAGGCGGTGGCGGCGGGAGCCGGCGAGATCGTCGTGGTGATCAGCGAGGGCAAGGAGCTGATCCAGGAGCACTTCAGCGTCCAGCCCGAGTTGGAGGCGTTGCTCCAGAAGCGCGGCAAGCTGGACGAGCTCGAGGCCGTGCGCGCCAGCGATCACATGGCGTCGTTCACCTGGGTCCGCCAGGACGAGCCGCTCGGCCTCGGCCACGCGGTCCTCTGTGCCGCAGACGCTGTCGGCGACCGGCCCTTCCTGTGCATGCTCCCGGACGACCTCTCCTACGGCCCGGACCCGGTGCTGCGCCAGCTGGTCGACGCCTACCGCGAGCACCAGACGCCGATCCTGGCGCTGATGCGCGTTCCCCGCGACCAGATCTCCCGCTACGGGTGCGCCGCCGTCGTCGAGTCCCACGGGCGCATCCACCGGGTGAGCGCGGTGGTGGAGAAGCCCAAGGCCGAGGACGCACCCAGCGACCTGGCCATCATGGGCCGGTACGTGCTGACGCCCAACATCTTCGAGGCGCTGCGCAGCACCCAGCCTGGCGCGGGCGGTGAGATCCAGCTGACCGACGGCATCGCGACCCTGCTCGACGCCGGCGCGGTGCACGGCGTCGAGTTCACCGGTGAGCTCCTCGACGTCGGCACGCCCGCCGGCTGGCTGGCAACCAACGCGCGGCTCGCCATGGACGACCCCACCCTGGCCGTCGCCCTGCGCGCCGCCGTGGAGGTGGGCGCCCGATGACCATCTTCCGCAGGGAGTGGGGCGCGATCACCTTCGTCCTCACCGTGCTCGTCGGCGCCGTCGCGGTGGCCATCTCCCTGGTGGTCACGGGCTCCCATCAGCCGCCGGTCCCGCCACTGCCGCCGTGCCCCTCGTACACCCCCTACGTGGTCACGCCCACGCCGTCCGCGACCGCGACGCCGTCTCCGTCTCCCAAAGGCAGCGCCAGCGCCAGTGCCAGTGCCTCGGCCACGCCGTCGCCCACCGCACTGGTCCCCGCGCCGACCCCGACCGCGTTCAATCCGGCGCTGGCCAACTGCCCGACGGCGCCGGCTCGTCCGCCGGCCACACCGACTGTCTCGGTGTCCCCGGGCGGCCCGACGCCCGCACCCACCCCAACGCCCGTGCCCACGCCAACGCCGGTGCCAACGCCCACGCCGACGTCCGTCTTCAACACACTGCCGCCGGCCACGCCGACGCCGTCGCCGACGAAAACGCCCTAGTCCAGGCCAGGCTCAGGCGGCGAGCAACAGCGTTCCGTTCTCCGCGCTGATCGCGGTGCGCTTCAGCTCGAGACCCACCAGCGGGGGATGGCCGACGTCGAGGACCACGGCGATGCTGTCCGCGAGACGCAGGCCGCCCAGGCGCACGCAGTCGCGCAGGAAGGTGAAGGCGAGAGGGCGGACCAGGTTCCAGATGTACTGGCGGCCGGCCTGGGCGTCGTCGTCGCCATTCACCTCGCGGAGGCTGTGGTCACGAAAGGCCAGCACGCACACCTCGTCGGTGAGCTGGACCGGCGCCGTCCAGCTGTAGGCCTCGTCGTCTCCCCGCAGCGTGATCAGGGAGTCCTTGGCGGTGAAGAGGCTGAGCCGCTCGACGAGCCGGCGCATCGGTCGCGGTGGACCCTCGACGATGAAGGGCACGTCGCGCAGGCGCTCGTTCCACGCCTGCGCCGGGTAGCGTGCGCTGAAGCCGACATCGTCCACCCCGCTGAAGGGCGAGGGGACCTTGATCACCAGCTCGTCCATGCTCACACCTCCGTTGCGACCGGGATCAGCGCGACGGTGTCGATCTCGGCCGGGTCCTCGCGGCGTTGCGGTGGGATCAGGGTAACCCCAAAGCCGCATGGACATCGTGCTCAGTTTCGCCGTCGACGCGTACACCGTCATCAATGCGGAACAGACCGTACTCATCCCGCAGCTTGAACGCGTTCCCACCGCGGATCTCGCAGAGGTCGGCGATCCGCTCCAGCGTCCGGAGGACGTCGGCGTTGCTCACCATGCGACTGGAGTTCGAATCTACCACAGCGGGGAATCGGCCGAGCCACCGCTTCACTACACTCGCTTGTCCGATGCCCCTGACCGGCGTGCGCGTCCTCGACCTGAGCCGTCTCCTGCCGGGGCCGTTCGCCACCATGATCCTCGCCGGCCTCGGCGCTGAGGTGATCAAGGTAGAAGACCTCGACGGCGGCGACTACATGCGCTGGATGCCTCCGCTGCAGGACGGCACCGCAGCGATGTTCACCGCCATCAACCGTGACAAGCGGTCGCTGCGGCTGGACCTCAAGTCGGCGCGCGGCCGCGAGCTCTTCCTCGACCTGGTGGCGAGATCCCACGTCGTGCTCGAGAGCTTCCGCCCTGGGGTGATGGACCGCCTCGGGCTGGGGGCCGCGGCTCTGCACGCGCGCAACCCTCGGCTGGTGATCTGCAGCATCTCCGGTTTTGGACAGGATGGGCCGGATCGTTTGCGCGCGGGTCACGACCTCAACTACCTGGCTCGCGGGGGGGTGCTCTCGATCAGCGGTGCCCCTGACGCGGCGCCGGCCATCCCCGGCGTGCAGATGGCCGACCTCGGGGGTGGTGCGCAGAGCGCCGTCATCGCGATGCTCGCGGCGCTGCGCCGCGCCGAACAGACCGGCACCGGCAGCCACTGCGACGTGTCGATGCTCGATGGCATGCTCAGCTGGATGTCCCCACACATCGCCGCTGCGCAGTCGGGAAGCACTGCGGGACCGTCGGCGATGCTGCTCAACGGTGCCCACCCCTGCTACCACGTGTACCGCTGCGCGGATGGGTGGATCACGGTAGCGGCCCTGGAGCCGAAGTTCTGGGCGCGCCTGTGCGCGCTGCTGGGCGTCGAGGACCTGCGCGACAGCGCCTTCGCCACGGGGACAGAGGCAGACCACGCAGTCGAGCGCTTGGAGGGCGTGTTCCGGGGCGCGACGCGCGCGCAGTGGCGCGAGCGGCTCGGGGTTGAGGACGCCTGCTTCGAGCCGGTGCTCACCATCGCCGAGCTGCTCGAAGATCCGCAGGTGCGCCATCGCGCCCAGGAAGTGGACGGGTCGCCGGTGTGGTTCCCCTTCCGGGTCGGTGCGCAGGCGCACGCCCCCACCGGCCCCGCTCCCGGGTACGGCGCCCACAGCCGCGCCCTGCTCGCCGAGATCGGCGTCGGCGATGCCGAGTGGGCGCAGCTGGTCAACGACCGCGTGACCGCGTGAGCTCCCGCCCGGCGGCGCGGCCGACGCGGCGAAGTGCTCGTACCCGTGAGCGGATCATCGAGGCCGCCACCGAGGTGTTCGCGCGCCGCGGTGTGCACGGCACGCGCGTCGCCGACATCGCCGAGCGCGCTGGTATCGCGTACGGGCTCGTCTACCATCACTTCCGCAACAAAGAGGAGATCCTCACCGCCATCTTCGCGGAGCGCTGGGCCCAGTACGTGGCCTACCTGGAGGAGGTGGCGCGGATGCCGCTCTCATTTCGCGAGCGCATGGGCCGGCTCATCCATTTCTGGGTGGAGACCTACCGTCAGGAGCCGGACCTCATGGCCGTGATGATCAACGAGATCACCCGCTCATACGAGTTCCTGGAGTCACACGACATCACCGCCGTGCTGGTTGCCTTCGACCCCATCGAGCGGATCATCGCGCAGGGTCGTGACAACGGCGAGGTCCGCGCCGACCTCGACGCCAAGCTGGCCACCTACGTCGTGCTCGGCGTCGCCGAGATGGTTCTCACCGGCTACGTGATCGGCAGCCTGCCTCGAACTGACCAGGACGCGTACGCGCGCGACGAGCAGCAGCTTCTCTCGCTGCTCCTCGACGGCATGAGCGCCGGCAGTGCGTAGCCGCGCGTCAGGTGGCTTCGACCACCTCGCGCCACCAGTCATCCACCTGGGCGGTGGTGGCCTCG
The DNA here is from genome assembly GCF_016464765.1 of Candidatus Aeolococcus gillhamiae. Taxonomy (NCBI): domain Bacteria; kingdom Bacillati; phylum Candidatus Dormiibacterota; class Candidatus Dormibacteria; order Candidatus Aeolococcales; family Candidatus Aeolococcaceae; genus Candidatus Aeolococcus; species Candidatus Aeolococcus gillhamiae. The sequence goes on from NZ_JAEKNS010000114.1 coordinate 9,066, forward strand.
CGGCTGCCCTGGTTGTCGATCACCCAGGTGGCCCGTCCTCGCTTCTCTTCGATGGGCAGTTGCGCGACCAGGCGGCGCTGCGCGGCGGTGTCGTCGAGGCCATTGCGCTCGCGGATGCGCAGCAGCTGGGTGGCGGCCGGCGCGTACACCAGCATGGTGCCCTCGAACGCATTCTCGCCGTCGCGCTCGAACAGCAGTGGGATGTCGGCCGCCACCAGCGGTGCGTCCGACTGCAGGGCCGCGAGGATACGCTCCTGCATCAACGCGTTGATCCTCGGGTGGGTGATTCGTTCGAGCTCGCCGCGCAGCTCAGGGTCCGCGAACGCGATGCCACCAAGCGCAGCCCTGTCAATGGCGCCGCCCGGGTCGAGCACCGCGGCGCCGAAACGCCGCACCACGTCATCGAAGGCGGCCGCTCCGGGCAGGAGCACCTCATGAGCGATGGCGTCGGCGTCGATCACCGCGGCACCGCGGTCGGCCAGCAGCGCGGCCACAGTCGACTTCCCCGTTGCAATTCCGCCGGTCAGTCCGATGAGCCGCATCGGCGCACCCTACACCGCGATCGGGACAGGGCGGCGCGACATTTGACCCCTGCTACAGTCCCCGGATGCGTCGCCTCCCTGTCCTCCTGCTCGTGGTTCTCGGCCTGCTCACCGCGTGCGACCCCCCCCAGACCAACGGCGTCACGGTGAATTTCGTCGGCAACAGCACGTGTGACACCAACGGCCAGAGCGCCTACTCGCCGTCACCGCCGAACACCAACACGCCGCCGGTCGGTCAGCCAGTCGACGAGATGCCCCACTACCACGTGGTCGAGGGCACCAAGATCACCTACATGCACAACCCGCCGACCAGCGGCTGCCATTACAGCCTCGGCGGCGGCGCGGCACCGCTCAAGCCGGGCATCTACCCGTCCACGAACACCAAGCTGACGCCCGAGTACTGGGTGCACAACCTCGAGCACGGCTACATCGTGGTCACCTTCAACTGCCCCAGCGGGTGCACAGCCGACCTGCAGACACTGCAGTCCTGGTTCCTGACCCTGCCGCCCGATGCCGGCGGCACGGTCCCGTACGCGAAGTTCATCGCCGTACCGGACTCCGCCCAGAAGGAGAAGTTCGACGCCCTGGCCTGGGACTGGTTCGACCCTGTCGGATCGACGCTCAACCTCAACGAGATCAAGAAGTTCTACGCTTGCCACACCAACCAGGCGCCGGAGGGGGCAAGAACCGCGTAGCGCGGCTCTGCGCTGGAGGAGGCAGGTGCCGGCTCGGTGACTCCTATACTCGTGGCGATGTCCAAGGCCAAGCAGCGCCGCGCCCCCGCGCGCGCCCGCACCGCACGGCCGGCGCGCCCCCGGCCACCGCGCGCCGGAGCGGCCGTGGTGGCGGCTGAACGCGGCCAGGTCTCGTGGTCGTCGTGTCTGATCGGGCTGTTCGCGGGAGAGGTGCTGCTCTTCCTGGTGAGCAACCTCGCGTTGGGCATCACCAACGCCGCCTTCGGCAGCGCCGGCTTCCGCACCGCGGACGGTGGGATCGTCGGTGTCTCCACCTTCCTGGCAGTGTTCTTCGGCGGCTATCTGGCGGCCCGCCTGGCGGGCCGCTTCGGCCTCTACCAGGGGGTGGTCGTCGGCGCCGGTTTCATCGCCGTGGGCGCCATCTTCCAGCTCGCCCAGGAAGCCCAGATCGTGCACAGCTCACTGGCCAGCGGCACACATACGCTTGTCGACCTCGGCCCCATGAGCATGGGCAACCTGATCAGCGGCGACATGCTCGCGCTAGTCGGCGGTTCAATCGGCGGACTGTTCTCCCGGCGTCGCTGACGCGGTCAGCGGGGGACGTTCTCGCCGACGCGGTTCGCGGTCGGGGTGCCAGCCACGTCCCGGCCGTAGGCGATCCCGACCAGGTCGACCCTGCCCAGCGAGCGGGCGAACTCGAGGCAGGCGGAGCGGGCGAAGCGGAGATGCTTTCCGGGCGTGTGCCAGGCCTGGAGGTGGCCCTGGGCCACGGCGCGGCGCAGCGTGGACCTCGAGACCCCGCACAGTGCAGCGGCCTCACCGGTGGTCAGAATCTGTTCTTGCATCGCGGCCATTCACATCCCTCCTGAAATCAGAGCCCGCCATGGCTCCAAGGGGTTCGCCCCCCCCAAGTTCTCCTGGCCCACTGTATACACCACCTTTGGTGCGCTTGTCACGTTTCCGTGAACTCTACACCAGTTCGGGACAATCGAACCAACTGAGCCGTCCGTATACTCAGCGGTGCTTGGTTCTGGCGTCTCAGGGGAGCTGTCATGGGTCTCGTCCAAGGTGTGGTCCGCCGCCTCGTCTCAAGCGTCGGCACCGTCATCGTGGGCAAGGACCAGGAGGTCGAGCTCTGCGTGCTCGCCCTCCTCTGCGGCGGCCACGTCCTGATCGAGGACGTCCCCGGCGTGGGCAAGACCATGCTCGCCAAGGCCATGGCCAGGGCCACCGGCTGCAACTTCGAGCGCCTCCAGTTCACCCCCGACCTGCTCCCCGGCGACGTCACCGGCGTCTCCGTGTTCAACATGAAGACCACCGAGTTCGAGTTCCGCAAGGGGCCGATCTTCGCCCAAGTGCTTCTCGCCGACGAGATCAACCGGGCCACCCCCAAAACGCAGTCCGCGCTGCTCGAGGCGATGGAGGAGGGCCAGGTCACCGTCGACGGGGTCACCCACCCGCTGCCCTCGCCGTTCATCGTCCTGGCCACCCAGAACCCCATCGAGCTGGGTGGCACCTTCCCACTGCCCGAAGCGCAGGTGGACCGCTTCCTCGTCAAGGTCAACCTGGGCTACCTCGCGCTGTCCGACGAGGTGGCCATGCTCGACCGCTTCCAGCGCGAGTCGCCGCTCGACGAGCTGGCCGCGGTCACCGACGCCGCCGAGATCGAGTCGTGCCGCCACGAGCTGCAGGGCGTGTTCTGCCACCACTCCCTCAAGGAGTACTGCGTGCGCATCGTGCAGCGCACGCGCGAGAGCACCGACGTGGCGCTCGGCGCCTCGCCGCGCGGCAGCCTCGGGCTACTCCACGCCGCGCAGGCGCGCGCCGCCGCTAAGGGCCGCGACTACGTCACCCCGGACGACATCAAGGAGCTCGCCCACCGCGTGCTCGGTCATCGCATCGTCCTCCGTGCCAACGCCGAACTGCGCGGCATCACCTCCGCACAGGTGATCGATGACGTGCTCGCCAGCGAGGTGGTGCCCGCAGAGCGACAGCTGATGGCCGGCGAGGGGTCGTGAGCTCGCGGGTTCCCCTGCTCGCCGGGATCGCGGCGCTCAGCTTCTTCGCCGGCATCACGGGAATCCACCTCGCCTACACGCTGACGTACGTGCTGGTCGCGTTGCTCATCCTGGCGTTCATCTGGACGCGCGCGATCGCGCGGCGCATCAGCGTGGATCGCACCTCGCCGGAGGGCTCCTACTCGGTCGGTGAACCGTTCAGCGAGCACTTCACCATCCACAACCGCAGCCTTCTGTGGGTGCCGTATTGCGAGGTCCACGACCGCAGCGAGATCCCCGGCTACGCCGCCGGCAGGGCGTGCGCGCTGGGTGCCGGTGACAGCGTCTCATGGACGGCGCGCGGTCACTTCACCGCGCGGGGCCGCCATCGTTTCGGCCCCGTGGAGGCACGCATCGGCGACCCCTTCGGCCTCTTCAGCAGGACGGTGCGCCTGGCCGCGCGCAGCGAGGTGACCGTCTACCCGGCGCTGCACCCGCTCGAGGACATAGGCCCGCTGTGGAGCGGTGACGGGGCCGGCGACATGCGCCGCGGCAAGGCGGTCGACGTCCCGCCCGAGGTGTCGTCGGTGCGTGATTACGACTCCAGCGACGGCATGAGCCGCATCCACTGGGCATCGACCGCGCGGACCGGGCGGCTGATGAGCCGCACCTACGACACGCGCTACAGCGCCGACCTGCTGGTGATCCTCGACCTCCGCGCCGGTGTCCACTCAGGCCAGGCTCCGGAGTCGTCCCTGGAGTACGCGGTGTCCATCGCGGCGTCGATCGTCAACGCGGTCGCGCGCCGCGGCCAGGCCGTGGGATTGATCACCAACGACGCCGAGATGCGCGCCTTCGGGGCCGGCCGGGGAGAGGCGCAGCGCATGCGGCTTCTCGACTACCTGGCCACCGCGCGGGACAACGGGACAGCGCCTCTCGCGCACGTCGTGAGCAGGCACGGAGAGGGCTGGCGCGGACGGGGCGGGATGGTGGTGGTGAGCGGCGACCGCGACCCGGCCTGGGTCGAGGCTCTCGTCGACTCCGGGACGCGTGGGCAGCGCCACCTCGCAGTGCTCCTTGAGACATCGTCGTTCGGCGCCGCCGGCCCGCCGATGCGCATCCCGGCGGCCTGGCGGCTGGCTCTGGACTGGTGGCTGGTGCGCCGTGGCGACGTCCTCGGCAGCGGCGAGAGGGCGCGCGCCGCCGGCGACTGAGCCATGGGTGTCGCCTCCGCTTCGATCGGCGTCCGGCCCCTGTCGCCGCGCCGCCCGGCGACCGCACTGCTGACGGCGCTCCTCGTCGCCGCCACCGGCTGGGCGGTGCTGGCCGGCGGCTGGAGCGACGGCGTCCCCAGCGTGGTCCTCGTTGGAGTCGCCGGGGCGCTCGAGGGCGTGGCGCTGGCGCGGACCCGGGTTCCGCGTCTGGTCGCGCTCACCGCCGCCCCCGTGTTCCTGTTCATCAGCCTGCTACCCACCAACGCCGGCCTCCGCCCGACCGCCGGCGCGGCCGAAGGCTTTGGCCATCTGGTCGGCCAGTACGCGAGTGCGGCGCTGACCGGCCTGCTCGGCAATGCGCAGTGGGAGTTCAACGTCGCGCTGGGAGCTCTTCTCTGGGTGTGCGGAGCCTGGGGTGCCTGGTTCGCGGTTCGGGAGAAGCGCGGCGCGACCGCCACCGGGCCGTGCTGGGTGGTTATTGCCGTCAACGTCATCAACTCGCCCTCCACCAGCAACGCCACCCTTCCGGCGTCCCTGGCCGCGGCGACAGCGATCATGCTGATCGCAGCCGTTCATCTCGACCGACTCAGCGACAGCTGGCGGCAGCGTCGCGTCAGCGTGCTGCCGGGCACCAACGGCCGTTTCGCTGCGGCCGCGGCCGCAGCGGGCGTGCTCATCGTTCTTCTCGCGCTGCTGGCGCCGCCACTGAGCAGCTCGGACATCTCTGGCCGTCTGTTCGGTACCGGCAGCGGGGCGGCCAAGGGTCACAGCGGCTCGTCGGGGTCAGGCGGCGGGTTGGGCGGCGCCACGGTTCGCTTCAACGCGGCCACCATCCCGGGCGGCGGCCTGACTCTGTCCAGCACGCTCGTGCTCACCTACCTCCCCAGCCTCTCCACGGGCGTGTACCTGCGGATGGCCACGGACAGCGTGTTCGACGGCGGCAACTGGCTGCCCGCGGAGAGCGCCAACGGCAATGGCGACGACACCCAGGAGATCGCGCTGCCCGGGCCCATCTCCCGCGACCGGCGGCCGGCGGTGGGCGGCGTGGGAGGGCAACAAGAGAGCGTGTCGGTCGCGGTGAAGATGGTCGACGACACCACGGACACCAACGTCCTCCCCTTCGCCGGCGAACCTGACAGCACCACGCTGGCGGCCCGGGTCAGCGGCCTCACCGGGCCGGAGACAACCAACGGTCAGCTGCTCACCATCGACACGGTCCGGGCGTTGCGCCAAGTCATGGGTACCGCGTTCACCACCACCGCGACGCAATCGACGGCGACCGAGGCACAGCTGCGCCAGGCCGGAACGTCGTATCCCTCGTTCATCACCCGCGACTTCCTCGGCCTGATCGACGACGGCACCGGCGGCCCCGGCGTCATCGGCGCGCTAGCCCGGCAGTGGACACGGACGGCAGCCACCCCATATGACAAGGCCGCCGCCGTCGAGAGCGCGTTGCGCGACCCCAAGCTCTTTCACTACACGCTCAAACCGCCGCAGCCGCCGAGCACGGTCAGGGAGTGGCCGGTCACCTACTTCCTGACCAGCAGCCACAGCGGCTACTGCCAGTACTTCGCGACGGCCATGGGCGCGATGCTCCGCGCCGTCGGCATCCCGTCGCGACTCGTCAACGGCTACGGGCCCGGGACCACCCCCAACGCGGCCGCGCGCAGGACCAACCCGGACTCCGCCTGGACCGTGACCAGCAACGACGCGCACACCTGGGTCGAGGCGTACTTTCCCGGCTACGGCTGGATCCCTTTCGAGCCCACTCCCTCGTCCATCGCCGGCGCCTATCAGCCGTTCACCCGAGGGCCGATCGGTACGACCAGGTCAGTGCCCAGCAGCGGTGGCCCCGTGGCGGCGCCGAGCCCGAAGCCCGCACCCCGCGACGTCACGACGCCGAACGGCCCCAACACGCCGCGATGGAGCGGCGGGCGCGGGCTGCTGGTGGGCCTGGGGGCAGTCGCGGGCTCGATGATCCTGGTGACCGCGCTATTCGCAACGTGGTTCCTGAGACCGCGCAATGTTCGCGGCGTGTGGCGGCGGGTCGGCATCATCGGTCGGTTGCTGGGGGTGCGACGTGACCGGGCGCTCACGTTCGACGAGTACGTCGACCGTCTTACCGCCGCCCTGCCCACTGACTCACGCGCGTCAGGTGGCGTCCATCCGGCCGCAAAGAGACCTCTATGGCCGGTGCGCCTCGCCGATGCGTTGCGCGACATCGCGACGATCAGTGATCGCACCTTCTACTCGTCGCCGAGCGCGCGGTCCGACGAGCTGACGAGCCTGAGAAGCGCATGGCGGCGGGTGGCGATGCTGACGCCCCACCTCGGCCGCGGCCGGGGCGCTGAGCCGGCGGGCTGATCCGACAGCAGCGCAGGAGTGCAAGTCGTGAATCGCCACCGGTCGGGTAGGGTAGGAGCGTGGTCACAGGACAGTCCGACGCGCTCCATGTCGACGGACTCCTCAACCTCCGTGACCTCGGCGGGTTGCCCATCGAGGCGGGTGGAGAGACTCGGTTCGGTCGGCTGCTGCGCAGTGATTCACCGCACCAGATGGATGAGACCGCCGCGCGCGCTCTGGCGGGGGCGGGCGTCACCACGGTTGTCGACCTGCGCACCGCGTCGGAGCGGCAGGAGCGGCCCAACCTTCTTGTCAGCGTCGGAAAGATGCAGTGCGTCAACGCGCCGATCTTCAACGACGACGATGAGTTCCCGAGCGGCCTGACAACCGCTACCGACGTCTACTGCTGGTGGCTGCGCGACCTCGGCGTCGGCATCAAGGCAGCGATGGCAGCGATCGCCGACGCGACGTCTGCGCCGGTCCTCGTGCACTGTCACGCCGGCAAGGACCGCACCGGCGTCGTGGTCGCGCTCGCACTGCTGCTCGCCGGCGTCGGTGTCGACGCGATCGCCGACGACTACGCGCTCAGCGGGGTGCAGCTCGCCGACATGCTGGCGCGCGACAGGGTAAGCGCCGTAGAGCGAGGCATGGACGCGGTGCGTGCCGAGCGCCTGTTCACCGTGCGCCGCGAGGCCATGGTGGCGACGGTGGAGCGCATCGAGTCTGACCACGGTGGCGCCGCCCATTACCTGGCGGAAATCGGCCTCGACGAGGAACGGCTCGATCGCCTGCGCCGCCTCCTGGTGGCTCCGGAGTGGCCGTAGCGCCGCAGGGGCCTTCGCCTCACCGCAGGCGAGGCGAGAGTCCTCCCCTCAAATCCTGTCAAGGTGGCGACCCCGATCGGATTTGAACCGACGATCTCCACCTTGACAGGGTGGCGTGTTAGGCCAGGCTACACCACGGGGCCGCGGAGAGCGGATCATAGCATCGGGGTTTGGCCCGACCCGCCGCGCGGCTACGCTGCGCTCATGCCGCGACGTCGTCCCGATGAGATCTCTGCAGGTGGTGTGCTCGCACGTCCATCGGTGAATGGCTGGGAGGTGTGCATGGTGCGCGCCAGGCGCTACTGGGGCCTTCCCAAGGGCCATGTCGAGGCCGGAGAAAGCGCGGAACAGGCCGCGCTGCGCGAGATTTCAGAGGAGTGCGGCGTGGCGGTCGAGTCACTGACAGTGGTGAGCAGGTTGCCGGCGTCGGAGTACGCCTATCGCCGTGCCGGGAGGCTGACGTTCAAGTTGGTGGAGCATTTCCTCATCACCGCACCGGCGCACACGGAGATCAGACCGCAGGCCGGCGAGATCGACGAGGTGGAATGGCTGAGCATTGACGAGGCTGGCGCGCGCGCCAGCTTCAAAGACACCCGCACGGCGCTGTCCGCGGCTCGAACCGCGCTCCCCGCTCTGCAGCACTGACGGGCAGCCACCGCCGCGTCCCTACAATCGAACCACGTGCAACTCTTCGACACCGCGACCGAAGCGCTCGCCACGCTGACCCCGCGCGACGGTCGCGTCGGGATGTACGTGTGCGGCCTCACGCCGTACGCCGGCGGCCATCTCGGCCATGCCTTCACGTACCACACCTTCGACGTCATCGCCCGCCGCCTCTGGGCCGACGGCGTCGACGTGCGCAGCGTCCGCAACGTGACCGACGTCGATGACGACATCCTGCGCGTTGCCCGTGAGCGCGGAATCGACTATCGCGTGCTGGGTGATCGCGAGACGCTGCGCTTCGATCGCGACATGGCGGACCTCGGCCTGCTCGACGTCGATGCGGCTCCGCGCGCAACCAACCGGGTTCCTGAGATGGTGGACTGGATCAACCGTCTCATCGCACGAGGTTCTGCCTACGAGGTGCAGGGTTGGGTGTACTTCGATGTGGCGCGCTTCCCGCGGTACGGAGCATTCAGCGGCCTCGATACTGTGAGCATGGTGGCGCTGTCGCGCGAGCGCGGCGGTGATCCCGACGACGCGCGCAAGCGCGATCCACTCGACTTCGTTCTCTGGCAGCCGTCTCTGCCGGACGAGCCACGCTGGCCGTCGCCGTGGAGCTCGGGCCGCCCCGGCTGGCACATCGAGTGCACGGTGATGGCGGCCGCCGAGCTGCCTCTCCCGGTCGACATCCACGGTGGCGGCGACGACCTCATCTTCCCCCACCACGAGTCCGAGATCGCCCAGGCCGTGGCGGGTGGTGTGCGTTCGTATGTGCGCCACTGGGTGCACGTGGCCATGGTGGGCTACCAGGGCGAGAAGATGAGCAAGTCGCTCGGCAATCTGGTGTTCGTCCGCGACCTTCTCGACCGCGTCCCCGCGGCGGTGATTCGGCTGCTGCTCTGCGCCCACCACCATCGCGTGGCGTGGGAGTACGACGAGGCCGAGCTCGATCGCGCGCAGGCGCGATGGCTCAGCTATCAAACAGCTCTGGGCAGCGAGGCCATGTTCACCGCCACCGACGCGCAGGCGGTCTACGACGATTTCATGACCTGCATCGACGATGACCTCGACACTCCCGGTGCACTGGTCATCCTCGACGAGGTGGCCGGGCGTCCCACGCTGCCCCGCCGAACCACCGGCGCGGATGTGAGCGCGGCGCAGCTGATTGGCCCGCTCCTCGACGTGATCGGAGTGCCAATAGCGGGGCTGTAGACCCGCCCCACGCGGCCGCGCCGCGCGGGGACCCCGTTCTTCTCACAGAGGGGCGATGCGCCCCTCTCGCCGCGTCGGCAGAGCCGGCGCAGCGCACTCCCCACTCGGCGCGATGAATCGCGCCGGGCTCGCGTCCGCTGCCCCACGCGGGCGGGCCGCGCGGGGACCCCGTTCTTCTGATAGAGGGGCGATGCGCCCCTCTCGCCGCGTCGGCAGAGCCGGCGCAGCTCACTCCCCACTCGGCGCGATGAATCGCGCCGGGCTCGCGTCCGCTGCCCCACGCGGGCGGGCCGCGCGGGGACCCCGTT
>NZ_JAEKNS010000062.1:0-3604 GCF_016464765.1 Candidatus Aeolococcus gillhamiae
CCGCTTCCTCGTTGCACACCCAGCACCTCGTAACAGGAGCACCCAGCGGGGGCCAGCATGAAGTAGAGCCATGGTGTGCCACGAGGTCGAACGGTAGCGACCCAGCCGGCCGCTCCATTGCGCTCAGTGAAACATCCAGCATGAAGTGGGTGCGGCAGCGTTGCCAGGTGGCACCCACCAAGACCGCCCCGATAGCCTCCTTGAGGCCCTCGTGGGCGTCGGAGATCACCAGCTCCACGCCGGACAAGCCGCGCGCCACCAGGGAGCGCAGGAAGGCCGTCCAGGCGGCGCCATCCTCGCGGGTGACCACGTCCACACCAAGCAGCTCGCGCTGGCCCTCGCCGTTCACCGCAGTGGCACAGATCAGGGCCACGTTGACGATGCGGCCGCCCTCGCGGCACTTCAGCACCATGGCATCGATCCACACGTAGCGGTATGGACCTCGCCGGTAGCAGCGGAATTTCGGCCGCCGGGCACTGTGGGACATCTGATGGAAGCCCAGGTGGTCACTGTGGATGCAGGTGACACCGTGCGGGAGCCGGCGCGGCGAATGCGCAGCGTGGACATTGGCGACGTCATCGTCCTGGAGCACGGTCGTCTGCAGGGTGTCCTCACCGACCGCGACATCGTGGTCCGCGTCGTTGCCGAGGAACGCGACTCTGAGGTGACTGTTTGCGGTCAGGTATCGAGCCGCGAGGTCCATTGCGTAGCGCCCGACACCCCAGTTGCGGAGGCGCTCACGCTGATGCGTCGTCACGTGTTGCGGCGCCTGCCAGTTGTCGATGGTGACCACGTCAGCGGGGTCATCAGTCTGGCCGACATCGCGGTTGATCGTGATCCCGAGTCCGTGCTGGCCAGCATCAGCGGTGCGCCATCGTCCGACTGAGGTACTCGTCCTGATCGGGAAGGGGTCGCAGACAGCGAGACAATCGCGGCCCAGCCGCCCCCGCGATCAGGTGCTCCCCTTCGCACCGCACCCGGTCGAACCACGCGCTGCGCTTTTCTTGAGGTCGGTTCGATGGCGGAGGATGCTGGGGTAGATCCGACACCGTGGTGCGAGGGAAACGGGCTTGGGGCTCGCCATCGCCGGTCGACGACACCGCCAGAGGCCGTGAGCGGGGAGTCTCGCCGCATCGTCTGCGCGGACCGTGACGATGGCATCCTGCCAAGGGGCACGCTCCCGTGGGTGGATGGCAGGAGTTGCGCACCGGACATCCTTGACTACGGGTCGATGCGGAGGAAGATGGTCGGGTGGTAATCGAGGAGGACCTGACGGTGATCCATCTACGCGCACGGCGCTGCGGCGCGCCCGCGACCGGGCGCAGGGGGTGGCGAGTTGCGGAGGATGGCAGGCACCTCGTCATCCGGGTCGGTCACGCCAGCATCGAGCGGGTTCACCACGTCGACATCGCGGAGAGTCCCACTGAGATCGTCGTCACCGCCTGGGTGGGCACGCTTGCCCATGTCGACAGCTGGACGACCGTCGCCGACACCAAGCGGCGGGCGTGGTCGGGGCAGGCTCAGCTGTCCGCTCCGGTGGGCAGGCGCAAAGTTCGCGATGGCGCGCCGGCGCCTCCTGCGGCAGGCCCTCCGGGCACCCACCTCCGCCCGGGGGACCAACCTGAGTAGACAGGTTGCCGCCGAGTGACTCTTGTGGTGCGAGTGCGCGCCTTCTCAGCCGGGCATCCACGGCCCTCACCAGGGCACCAGGCGCTGGTGGCGTACCCAATGCCTCCATCGAGGGACCCTGTGGAGAGGCGATGGTGATGTCCGATCTGACGGGGGAACCGCCAGCACCGGGCACCGAGCCATGCGCAACAACCGCTGCGCCACACTCCCCACGAAGATCCCCACGGCGCGGCCATGGCGGCTGGTTCCGGCGACGATCAGGTCAGCCGCACCGCCTCGGCCGTAGCGGCGATCCTCCGCGCTGGGCGCTCACGGGTTCCGCTGTGGACGGCGAGTTCGGCGCGCAGGCCGTCCTGCAATAGGACGGCAACCTGCCCACAAAATGTGCCTGCCTGCCTGGGTGTTACTGCGGGCTGAGCACCTGTCGGAACCGGTCGGCGGCCTCACTCTAAGGCTGCTCGTGCTCCAGGCGGCGCCTTCGGCTCCACGACCGGTGCGGCTGGCATCACCTGGGGGAGGAGGAGCGGGCACAACGGTTTGTTTGACCTATCCTGGGAGGCGGTCCCCGTCGGCGTTGCCACCGCAGAGCCTTCAGCCCCATGAGATCCCAACGCCTCCGTCCTCCCCCATGCCACACCGGCCGCCGGTTCGCCGCCACAGCGTTCGTGCTGGCGCTGGCCGTTGTGTCGGCGGCCGTCACGGTCAACCTACTGTTCCACGCAACGCACATCGCGGTCGGTGGTCCGCTGGCGGTGCATCCGAGCGCCTCGGCCCCACCCGTCGACCAGCAGTCTCCCGACGATGTGCTCCCGCCGGGAGCGCCCCAGCCGGCCACGGTCTCGGTTCCGGTGGGGCCGCACCTCAACGTTCCCATCCTCTACTACCACTACATCCGCACCATCGCCCCCACAGCGCAGAACCTCCTCGGCTTCCGACTGTCGATCCCCCCGGGGCTGTTCGCCGAGCAGATGGCTTTGCTCCACGTTGAAGGGGCGCACACAATCACCCTTAGCACGCTTATGGCCGCGCTCGCCGGCAAGACGACGCTGCCGCCCCACGCCGTCGTCCTGACCTTCGACGACGGTTATGCCGACTTCGCCACGGCGGCCGAGCCCGTGCTGGCGCGGTACGGCTTTGTGGCCACGGACTTCGTGGTCAGCGGCTTCCTCGGGCGGCGCAGCTACATGACCGCCGCACAGGTGCTCGCCATGGATGCGGCCGGCATGGTGATCGGGTGCCACACCGTCCATCACGTCGACCTCGCCGCGGTGTCGCTCGCCGAAGCTCGGACGGAGATCGACAGTAGCAAAGCCGCCCTCGAGCAGTTGCTCGGCCACCCGGTCCTCGACTTCGCCTACCCCTACGGCGGTTTCAACGCGGCCGTGGTGCAGCTGCTGCAGCAGGCGGGGTTCCGGGACGCGGTGAGCACCATGTACGGGGACACGCAGGCGCTCAATGGCCGTTACCTGCTCCATCGCACGGAGATCGGCGGCGCCCCAAGCCTCGACACCTTCGCGGGCGACGCTGGATTGCCGCTGCCGACGCCATCGACTGCACCGAATCGACTCAGCGCCTCTATGGTTCGGATCGTGGGTTCTTGAACCAAAATCCAGCAACGGTAGTAGGGCTCGGTGCCTGGTGTGACCTTGAATCGGGTCCAAATGGCGGCAGTGGGACGTCATTCAAAGTGCGCGAGTTTGCACTGCTGTCCGACGGGCGTGAAGTTTCGCTCCTGGACGACCGAGGGTGGACGACTTCTGCGCCGGTGGGCGAGACAGCAGGTAGGCAGGCAACGCCGATGTCGATCGCACACGTTGTGCGCAACGTTTACAATGTGGTGCTGCCTGACAATGCCGAGGAGACAGGCGAAGAGCATGAGTGGCAGCGCTTTGCGCAGCGATTGCGCGAAGCCGAGGTTGCGGTTACTCCGGACGAGCTTCGAGCATTACCGTACCGCGTCAGCTTGAGCGACCGC
>NZ_JAEKNS010000146.1:0-68681 GCF_016464765.1 Candidatus Aeolococcus gillhamiae
GTCCTGCTGCTCACCCGGTACGGCAGCGGCGCTGCCACCGTGGGGGCGATGTGGGCGGTGATGGGGGTCACCGGAATCATCGCCGGCGCTCTTGCTGGACGCATGGACAGCGAAGGCCGTGAGGTCTGGTTCATCGCCGTCGGCGCCGCTGTCAGCGTTGTCGCCATGGGCTGCATGCTGGTGGCGGCCACGGTCGGTGGTGGCGTGCCGATGGTGGCCGCCGGCATGGCGGTGTTCGGGATCGCCAACGGGCCGTTCGACATCGGCCTGTTCTCGCTGCGTCAGCGTGCGACGGCGCCGGCGTGGATGGGGCGCGCCTTCGCTGTCTCGATGAGCCTGAATTTCGTCGGCCTCCCGGTGGGCTCGGCGCTCGCCGGACCGATCGTTGACCACAGCGCCGGCGCTGCCTTCGCGCTCGCGCTCAGCGCCAGTGCGCTGGGTGGCGTGGCGGCGGTGGCGCTCCTCCGACCGGTGCGGCAGCGCCGGGTGTCGGGGGCTGAGTACAATTGAGCCCTGCACAGGCATTCGATAATTTCTGCTGCCCGCCGGGCGGCGCTGAAGGAGGTGATTCCGACTAGTGTCGGAGGTCAAGGTCCGCGAGGGCGAGACGTTCGAGAGCGCGCTGCGACGCTTCAACAAGAAGATCAAGCAGAACGGCATCCTCTCCGAGGTTCGTCGTCGCGAGCACTACGAAAAGCCGTCGGTCCGTCGCAAGCGCAAGCTTGTCGCCGCCAAGAAGCGTCGCGCCAAGGCAGGCTGACCGCATTCACCAGGGGCCCGATGCGCGGCACAGTCGACGCGCCGGGCTTCGTGCGTCGTCCGCGCAGCGATGAGAGTGAGCATCCGGTCTGCCGACTCCGTGGCCCTCGCGACCCATCGCGGGGCGATCCGGCGCGCGCGCCTCGGTGCGCTGCTGCGTGCCAGCGGTGACGCGCTCGGGGTGCCCGCGCGCGCGTCCCTGGCAGTTCGGCTCACCGACGACGAGGAGCTACGCTCTCTGAACGCGCGCTTCCTGGGCACCGACGCGCCCACCGATGTGCTCGCCTTTCCCGCCGCCGAGGCCGGCCGCGTCGGCGACCTTGCCATCAGTGTCGAGCGCGCCGTCGACCAGGATCGTGAGTCGGGTGGCGACGGCGCCGCAGAGTTGCGACTGCTCGCCGTGCACGGCCTGCTCCACTGTCTCGGCCACGACCACGCTGAGGCGAGCGACGCGGCGTCGATGACTGAGGCGACGCGTGCTCTCCTCGCGGGGCAGCCTGTCCCCGACCTGGTGCCGGCCCGCTGATGGCGTCGCTGATCGTCGGGCTCGGCAATCCAGGCGGGGAGTACGCGCGAACCCGTCACAACGTCGGCTGGATGTGCCTGACCGAATTGGAGTCGCGCGGTCGCTTCGGGCGCGAGCGCCGCGAGGGGCCGGCGAAGGTGCGCGAGGGCCAGGTCGGCGGCTACGACATCGTCACCGCGCGACCGCAGACCTTCATGAACGTGTCCGGCCGCGCTGCAGTGCATCTGCTGGCGACGTACGGCGTGCCAGCGCAGGACCTCATCGTGGTTCACGACGACGTCGACCTTCCCCTGGGCCGTCTGCGCCTCAAGCGCGGCGGCGGCGCCGCCGGTAACAAGGGCGTGCTCTCGATCGTCGACTCGTTGCGCACCCCTGATTTCCTGCGTGTGCGCATCGGCGTGTCGCGACCTGTCGAGCGCGACCAGATGATCGACTACGTGCTCGACCGCTTCACGCCCGAGGAACGCGACCGGCTGGCCGCGGTGCTGCCGCGGACGGCGGCGGCGGTCATGGCGCTGGTGCGCGACGGCCTGGAACCCGCGATGAGCGAATACAACCGTGCCCCTGACGACTGAGCCGGCGACGCTGCGCGGGCGGCTCGACGCCGCAGCCGGGCTGCGCGAGCTGCGCAGCCTCGAGCACGGGCGCGTCGGGGGCGTTCCGGCTGGCGCCATCGCGCTGCTGGCCTGGTGGATGCGTGAGGCGACCGGTGCCCCGGTTGTGCTGGTGGGCAGCAACGCTGAGCTGCTCAGCTCCGACGCTGCGCTGTGGGGTGGCACGGACGGCCTCGGCCTCTTTCCCGCCGCCGACACGCCACCGTTCGACCGCGTGCCGCCGTCGGAGGAGGTGACCAGGCACCGCCTCGCCTCCCTTGCGCTCCTCGCCCAGCGAAGCGCGCCGCTGATCGTGGCGTCGCCGGCCGGCCTGCTCCGGCCTGCCCTGCCGGTCGAGGTGGTGCGCGGCGAGTCGATCCAGCTGCGCAGGGGCGAGCGGCGCTCACGGGACGAGTTCATCCGCCGCGCCACCGACCTCGGCTACAGCAGGGTGAGCGCGGTCTCGGGACCGGGCGAGATGGCGGTGCGCGGCGGGATTGTCGACGTGTTCGGGCTGGACCGGGCGCGACCCTGGCGCGCGGAGTGGTTCGGCGACGAGGTCGAGGACCTGCGCGCCTTCGATGTCGAGACGCAGACGTCCATCGCCAAGCTCGAGGAGGTCGCGCTGTGGCCGGCGCGCGAGCTCGACCTGCGCGCCGTCACCGTGGAGCGTGCTGTCCGCGAGGTCGACCGCCTCGACATCTCGGCGTGCCGTCCGGAGGTGCGCGAGGCGTGGCAGCGCGACCGCGAGCAGCTCGGCGTGGGCGCGTACGACGAGGGCGTCGACCTCTTCTATCCGTACCTGCTCGAGTCGCCGCCGACGACGCTGCTCGACCACGCCGGCGACTCCGCCGTGGTCCTGCTGGCCGGTGGTCGTGAGGCGGTGCTGCGCAGCGCCCAGCGTCATGCGGACGAGATCGAGGACCTGCGCACCCAGGAGGAGGAGCGCGGTGAGCTGCCCCCGGGGGCGCGCACCGGCCTGCTCACGCCGTCTGCGTTGCTGGCCGCGCTCGAGCAGCACCGCTGCATCGAGCTTGTGCGCGAGACGGACGGGGAGGTGGTGCTGGACTGGCACGGCGTGGACAGCTACGTCGGGCGCATCGAGGCGTTCACCGCAGCCGCGCGGGAGGTGACCGCAACCGGCGCGTCGGTGCTGGTGGTGAGCCGGCAGCAGCACCGCGTCGAGGAGCTGCTGGGCGACGGCAGCGTCGACCCTGTCGACATCGCGGAGATCGACGGCAACCTCACCACGCTGCCACCGGGAGCCTTCGCGGTGACCGGGGGCGACCTCTCCGCGGGGTTCTCGACCGGAGAGATGGGCCTCGACGTGTACACCGATCACGAGCTGTTCGGCGCCGTGAAACGGCGCGGCTCCCCGCTGGCGCGGGGGGCGAGGCGCGCGGAATCGACGTCGGTACGAGGCGCGCGGCGCGCCGCCTCGGGCAATGCCGCAGCGAGCGCGTTCGTGATGCGGTTCACGCCGGGCGACGTGGTGGTACACCGCGATCACGGGATCGGCCGCTTCCTCGAGATGCGCACGGTGAGCGACGCGCTCGGCGAACACGAGTACATGACCATCGAGTACGCCGACGGCGACAAGCTGTTCGTCCCCGTCGACCACCTCGACCGGGTGGACCGCTACGTGGGCGGTGCCGACTCGCACCCGCACTTTTCGAGGCTGGGCAGCGGCGAATGGGAGCGGGTCAAGCGGCGCGTCAAGGAGCGGACCGAGGAGGTGGCGCGTGAGCTGCTGGCGCTCTACTCCCGCCGCGAGATGGCCGACGGTCACGCCTTTGGCCCCGACGGCACCTGGCAGCGCGAGCTCGAGGCCTCGTTCCCCTACCAGGAGACGGCAGACCAGGAGATGGTGCTCGACGAGATCAAGCGCGACATGGAGTCCTCGCGACCGATGGATCGCGTGGTGTGCGGCGACGTCGGGTTCGGCAAGACGGAGCTCGCTTTGCGCGCCGCTTTCAAGGCGGCCGGCGAGGGACGCCAGGTGGCGATGCTCGTACCCACAACCGTTCTTGCGCAGCAGCACTTCCTGACCTTCAGCGAGCGCCTCGCTCCCTTCCCGGTCACGGTGCGGCAGCTGTCGCGATTCTGCAGCGACGCGGACATCGCCGACACGTTGACGGGACTGCGCAACGGCGGTGTCGACATCGTCGTCGGCACCCACAGGCTGCTGCAACGCGACGTGGAGTTCCGTAACCTCGGCCTGGTGGTGATCGACGAGGAGCAGCGTTTCGGGGTCCTGCAGAAGGAGAAGTTCAAATCGCTGCGTGTGGCTGTCGACGTGCTGTCGCTTTCGGCGACGCCGATCCCGCGCACGCTGCACATGTCCCTGGCGGGCATCCGCGACCTCTCGGTCATCCAGACCCCGCCCGAGGAGCGGCAGCCGATCAAGACCTACGTCACCGCCCGCGAGGAGTCACTGGTTCGCGAGGTGATCACCCGCGAGCTGGCCCGCGCCGGCCAGGTTTTCTTCCTGCACAACCGCGTGCAGACGATCGAGAGGCACGCCGAGGAGCTGCGCCGGCTGGTGCCGGAGGCGCGGATCGCGGTCGGCCACGGCCAGATGCCGGAGCACTCGCTGGCGGAGGTCATGCGCGAGTTCGGCGAGGGCAGCATCGACGTGCTCGTCTGCACCACCATCATCGAGTCGGGGCTGGACATCCCCAACGCCAACACCATCGTCATCAACGACGCGCACCGGCTCGGCCTGGCCCAGCTCTACCAGCTGCGCGGGCGGGTGGGCCGGGCTGGACAGCGCGCCTACGCCTACCTTCTGTACCCGCCCGACCGGTCGCTCACGGAAAAGGCCGACAAACGCCTCGATGTGATCGGTGAGCTGCAGGACCTCGGAGCCGGCTTCAAGCTGGCAATGCACGACCTCGAGATCCGCGGCGCGGGCAACCTCCTCGGCGAGGAGCAGCACGGCGAGATCGCCGCGGTCGGGCTCGAGCTCTACAACACGCTTCTGCGCCAGGCGGTCACCGCGCTGCAGGGCAAGCCCATCGTGGAGTCGCCGGCGCAGGTCAGCGTCTCTCTGCCTGTGAAAGCGTTCCTGCCGGTGAGCTACGTGACCGATGAGCGGCTCCGGCTGCGCTGTTACCAGGAGCTCGCCGCCTGCGCGACCGAGACCGACCTCGAGCGCGCCGCGCGAGGGCTCGTCGATCGCTTCGGTCCGCTTCCCGACGCAGCCGAGGCACTCGTGACCTCGCTGCGCGTCCGCCTTCTCGCCGCCGCAGCCGGCGTGGTCGCGGTCGAGTCGGGCGACGGGGGAGTGCGCGTGCAGCTGGCGGTCGACCACGGCGTCGACCTGGCAGGCGCGGTCAACCAGTGGCGCAGCCAGGCGACCGCCACGGCGACGCGCATCGTGGTGGCAACAGCGCCGGCGCGCCGTGGCGCGGACTGGCGCGAGGTTCTCCTCGGCGTGCTGCGCGAGCTTGGCCGCCTGCAGAGGATCCGGGGGAGGGTCGGCACTTAGGCGGCGGGGAGGGTCAGCAGGAAGCGGCTGCCCGCCTCGGCGCCGCTCTCTTCGAGGACAAGGTCACCACCCATGCGTTGCGCGCACTCCCGGCTCAGGTACAGGCCAAGGCCCGAGCCCTGCACGGCGCCGTGGCCTGCGCCACGGGCGAAGCGAGCAAAGATGCGCTCGCGTTCGTCCTCGCCGACGCCCGGCCCGTTGTCCTGCACGCGCACCGCGACGGTGCGATTCTCGGCGGCGACGGTCACCGTGATCACCGGGCGCCTCACCGAGTACGCGATGGCGTTGGCGAGCAGGTTGTCGAGCACGCGTGAGACCAGGGCGGTGTCACCGACCGCCTGGACGGCCTCGACCCCGTGCATCTCGATTGTTCCCGACCGAAGCCGTGACCGCGGCAGAGCGCGCTCGATGGCCGCGGTCACAAGCTCACCGACGATCAGGCGGTCGTGCGCGACGCCGAGATCGTGGCTCTCGATGCGTGCCAGGGTGAGCAGGTCCTGGGCGAGCGTTCGTGCATGTGCAGCCTGGCGCCGGATCGTGGCCAGCTGCTTGGCCGACTCCTCGTCGAGGTGCACGGCCTCATCAGCCATGAGCAGCTCGGTGTAGCCCTCGATGACCGTGAGCGGACCGCGCAACTCGTGCACCGCGATGTTCATGAAGTCGCGCTTCATCTTCTCCGCTTCGCGCAGGCGGTGCACCAGGCGACCGTTGTGGAGCACCAGCGCGGCCGGCGTCACGAAATGACGGAGGCCGGCGATGTCCCCGGCCGAGAACGGCTCGCGACCGTGGTGGCGACCCATCACGAGGATGCCGAGCAGGTCGTCCGAAAAACGCAGCGGCGCGACCAACGCGTGGCTGTACGGCGACGCATAGGGCTCCAGGGCAGCCTCGATGTCGGTCTGTGCGGTTGCCACCTGGATCGGCATGCCGGCGTCGATGGCGTCGCGTATCTCCGCAGCAAGCGGCCACCTGCTGCCGAGTGGGGCGATCCCTGACGTGGCCTCGACCACGCCCTCGTCGGCCTCGACGCGCATCACCGCCGCTGAGTCGGCCCCGGCCGCCTGGCAGGCGTGCTTGATGATCCGCTGCAGGAGCGCGGGAAGGTCCTGCAGGGTGGCCACGTCCGCCGCAGCTTCTGCGGCGGCCTGGAGGCGGCGGGTCGCTGCGGTCGCGTCCTCATACAGCTTGGCGTTGCGCAGTGCCAGGCCCGCGAGGGCTCCAAAGGCGGTGAGGTTGGGGATGTCGGAGCCCACGAAGGCCTGGTCCGCGTAGCGCGAGAGCACCAGCATGCCGACCAGTTCGCCCGCCTCGAGTACCGGAACGGTGGCGGTGTGCAGCACCCTGTCCAGCGCCTCGCGAAACTCCGTGTGCGCCTGGGACGTCGTCATCGGACCACCGAGCACCGTCTGGCGCGTCTCGAACAGCTCCTGCACCAGAGGCTGTCGCGCCAGGGACTCCGTCTGGTACGCGCGCCCCACCCAGGTGACCTCCCCGCCGGTGCCAACCGAGGCTTCGATGACCAGCCCATCCCCGACGAAGCTCGAGAGAGTGGCCCGGTCTGCGCCAGCCACCGTGAGGCTGCGCTCGAGGATGCGCCCCATCACCGTGCGGGCGTCCAGCGAGCCGGCGAGCTCGAGTGTGAGGGCGAGCAGGTCGTCGGTGGGCGCCTCGGGCTCCATGTGTCGGCCAACCTCGTGCAGGGGTCCTGCCGCGAGTGTAGATGTGCCCCCTGCCGGTGGGATGTTTGACGACATCGCCACGCTCATGAAGGCGGCTTGGCGCAGCGCGTCGGATACCGGCAACTGCGTACGCTGTGAGCGATGAGGGACGCCGCCGTCGACTCGCTGCGCGCACTCAACGAAGTCGTGAAGCGCCTCCGCGCCCCAGGCGGGTGCCCATGGGACCGCGAGCAGACTCATGCCAGCCTGCGGCCGTACCTCCTCGAGGAGACGTATGAGCTGCTCGAGGCGATCGATGCGCAGGGCGTGGCGACGCTTCGCGAAGAGCTCGGCGACGTCCTCCTCCAGGTGCTTATGCACTGCGCGATCGCCGCCGAGACCGACGACGGCTTCGACGTCGGTGACGTCGCCGAGGTGACCCGCGCCAAGATGATCCATCGCCATCCGCACGTCTTTGCCGGCACCGCTGTCGGCGGGGCCGCGGAAGTGGTCGTCAACTGGGAGCGTCTGAAGCGCACCGAGAAGCGTGAACGGCTGTCGCTGCTCGAGGGGATCCCCAGCGCGCTGCCGGCCCTGGCGTTCGCGCACGGCGTTCAGAAGCGCCCGGCGCGACTGGGCTTCGACGAGATGCCGAGCACGACGGACGCGTTGGACGCCACCAGGACGGCGCTCGAACGCCTGGCCAGCGTAGCCGAGGGGGCGCCGGCAGCGCCGGCTCGAGGGCAGGACTGGACGGTGGAGGTGTGCCGGCCGGCCGCGCCGCTCGAAGAAGCCGTGGGCGAACTATTATACGCCGCCGTGGCGCTGGCGCGCCGGCTGCGAGTCAACCCGGAGGACGCGTTGCGCTCGCGTACCAACCGATTCGTCGATCGCTTCCATGTCCTGGAGGAGGAGGCGCGCAGCGACGGCGTCGACCTGCACGACCTCGACCAGGCCGAGTGGCGGCGGCGCTGGGAGGCCACGTCCCGGCCGCGCTGAATCGGCCGACCTTGTCAAAATGACGCGTTGCGTCCATTCTATGGACGGTCGTACGGCCAGTTCCTGCACACGCTCTCGAGGGCCGACCCATTCTTCGTCATGTCATCGCACCGGATGCGAGTCCGCTGCGCCGCCTGGTCATCGCCGGGCTGGCCGCGCTCTCAGGTCTGGCCGCCTACGCCGTGTTCTCCGCTGCCGCGCAGAGCAACGCGCTCGACGCCCGGGTGCGTTCCCTGAACGCGCAGAACAGCACGCTGCAACAGCAGATCGCGCAGCGCAGCCAGCAGATCGGCGAGACCAACAACGTCGCCTGGCTCGAGGGTCAGGCGCGCCGGCTGGGCTTCGTCTTCCCGGGCGAGACGATGTTCATCATCACCACACCCGGTGCTGCATTACCCGCGAGCGGGGGCATCAACGCGGCGCTGCCAACCTACGCGCCGTCGCCGTCGCCATCGCCGTCAGCAAGCCCGGGGACTTCGCCGAGCTCGTCGCCCGCGGCCTCAGCCACGCCGCGCCCGTCGCCGACGCCGCTCGTCTTCGTGATGCCCTCACCGAGCGCGCACTGACGCCGCCTCTGCGGGGCCGTCCGCCGGCTTCCGATAGGCTATGACGGTGCCGCCCAGCGAGCAGCCATACCCCGAGGTCGACCCGCGGCCGCACTTCCCCACTCTCGAGGAGGAGGTGCTCGCCTACTGGGAGCGGGACCAGACCTTTGCCGCGTCGGTGGAGCAGCGCAGCCCCGAGCGCGAATTCGTCTTCTACGACGGTCCGCCATTCGCCAACGGGCTTCCTCACTACGGTCACCTGCTCACCGGGTTCGTCAAGGACGCGGTGCCCCGCTACAAGACGATGTGCGGCTACCGGGTGTCGCGACGATTCGGCTGGGACTGCCACGGCCTCCCCGCCGAGATGGAGGCCGAGCGTGAGCTGGGCATCTCCGGTCACGTTGCCATCAACGCCTACGGGGTCGACCGCTTCAACGAGCACTGCCGCAGCTCGGTGCTCCGGTACACGCAGGAATGGCGCAGCTATGTCACCCGTCAGGCGCGCTGGGTGGACTTCGACAACGACTACAAGACCATGGACATCTCCTACATGGAGAGCGTCATGTGGGCGTTCAAGCAGCTTTGGGAACGTGGGCTCATCTACGAGGGCCACCGCGTGCTCCCCTACTGCTGGGAGTGCGAGACCCCGCTGAGCAACTTCGAGACCCGGCTCGACGACGCGTATCGCCCGCGCCAGGACCCCGCCGTGACCGTGAAGTTCCGTCTGCGTCCGCTCCCCGACGACCCGGTCCCCACGTCTCTCCTGGTCTGGACCACGACGCCGTGGACCCTCCCGTCGAACCTCGCCATCGCGGTGGACCCCACCATCGACTACGCGGTGTTCGACCGCGACGGCGAGCGCTGGATCATCGGCGAGCGCGCCGCGGAGCGCTATGCCGAGGAGCTCGCCGGTGCCACCCGCGTGGACACGGTGCGCGGCGACGTCCTGGTGGGACGGTCGTACACGCCGCTTTTCGATTTCTTCGACGAGGAGCCGAACAGCTTCCGCCTCCTCGCCGCAGACTTCATCGCCGAGGACGAGGGGGCTGGGGCGGTGCACATGGCCCCCGGCTTCGGTGAGGACGACCAGCGGCTCTGCGAGGCCAACGACATTCGCGTCGTCGTGCCCGTCGACCAGAGCGGTCGGTTCACCGCCGAGGTGCCGGACTGGCAGGGGCTGCAGGTCTTCGAGGCCAACCCCAAGATCGTGCGCAGGCTGCGCGAGATCGGCGCGCTGGTGCGGCACGAGACCTTCGAGCACAGCTACCCGCACTGCTGGCGCACCGACACCCCGCTCATCTACCGGGCGGTGGGCTCGTGGTTCGTTGAGGTCACCGCCATCAAGGACAGAGCGCTCGAGCTCAACCAGGAGATCAACTGGGTCCCTGCGCACGTGCGCGACGGCGCCTTCGGCAAGTGGCTAGCTGGCGCGCGCGACTGGTCGATCAGCCGCAACCGCTTCTGGGGATCGCCGATCCCGGTGTGGAAGAGCGACGATCCCGCCTTCCCGCGCATCGATGTTTACGGTTCGCTCGACGAGATCGAGCGCGATTTCGGGGTGCGCCCGGCGGATCTCCACCGTCCCCACATCGACGAGCTCACCCGGGCCAACCCTGACGATCCATCCGGGCGCTCGACGATGCGACGGGTCGAGGAGGTGCTCGACTGCTGGTTCGAGTCCGGTTCGATGCCGTATGCGCAGGTGCACTACCCATTCGAGCAGGAGCGCTGGTTCGCCTCGCATTTCCCCGCCGACTTCATCGTGGAGTACATGGGCCAAACTCGGGCGTGGTTTTACAACCTGCACGTGCTCGCCACCGCCCTCTTCGACAAGCCGGCGTTCAGCAACTGCGTGGTCCACGGCGTGATCCTCGGCAACGACGGCCAGAAGATGAGCAAGAGGCTGCGCAACTATCCCGACCCCGAGGAGATGTTCGCCGACCACGGCGCCGACGCCATGCGCTGGTTTCTGCTCAGCTCCCCGGTGCTGCGCGGCCAGGACCTGGTCGCCGACGAGCGCGGCATTGTCGCCGGGCTGCGCCAGGTGGTCATCCCGGTGTGGAACGCGTACAAGTTCTTCTGCGAGTACGCCAACATCGACGGTTACCGCGCGCGCGCGCGCAGCGACGCCTCCGGCGTGCTCGACCGCTACATCCTCGCCAAGACCGACGCGCTCGTCGCCGACGTCGTCGAACAGATGGACGCGTATGACCTCGACGGTGCCTGCCAGTCATTGCTCGGGTTCATCGACGCGCTCAACAACTGGTACATCCGGCGCAGCCGCGAGCGGGTCTGGACGCACGGAATGAACGACGACAAGACGGACTGCTACGACACGCTCCACACGGTACTGACCACCTTCTGTCGCCTGGCCGCGCCGCTGCTGCCGCTGATGACGGAGACGGTGTACCGGGGCCTGACAGGAGCGCGCAGCGTCCACCTCACCGACTTCCCGAAGCCGCGCTCGCTGCCCTCCGACGCCGAGCTGGTCGCCGCCATGGATGCGGTTCGCGACGTCTGTTCGGCGGTGCTCTCGGTGCGCCGTGCTGCCAACCTGCGGGTTCGCCTGCCGCTTCCGTCGATCACAGTGGCGGTGCCGGACCCGCGGCTGCTCGAGGCCTACAAGGAGCTGATCGCCGACGAGGTCAACGTCAAGGAGGTGAAGCTCATCGCCGACGTTGACACCATCGCGCGGCGGGTGCTCGCCGTCAACGCGGCCGTGGTCGGACCGCGCCTCGGGCCGGACGCGCAGGCGGTGTTCACCGCGGCTCGCAAGGGCGACTGGCGCCTCGTCGAGGACGGCCTGGAGGTCGCCGGGCACCGGCTCGGGACCGGCGACTTCACCCTGGCCATCCGGCCCAAGGACGAGTCCAGCACCCGCGTCCTCGAGTCCTCCACGGGTGCGGTGAGCGTCGATCTCAGCGTCACCCCTGAGCTGGAGCGCGAGGGGCTGGCCCGGGACGTCGTGCGGCTGGTGCAGTCAGCGCGGCGCGACGCCGGCCTCCATCTCGCCGACCACATCCACCTGGTCGTCGAACTCCCGGCCGCGTACGCTGCCGCGGTTGACGAGCATCGCGACTACCTCTCCTCGGAAACGCTGGCGGCGGACCTCGAGATCGGCGTTGTCCCGCCTGGTATGAGCGTCCACGAGACCGAGGTGGCCGGGGGTGTTGCGCGTGTCGGCCTGGCCCGCGTCCCGGCCTGACCAGCGGGGCCGCTGAAGCCGGGTGCGCTAAACTGCCGGGGCGGCGTGGAGCAGTGGCAGCTCGTCGGGCTCATAACCCGAAGGTCGCCGGTTCGAGTCCGGCCGCCGCAATAGATGCCCCGCGCGGCACAGCCGCGTGGGGCATCTCTCACAGGGCGAGGCAGATCCTCGCCCTCGGTGCGTCGGAATGAATCCGATGTACCTCACCCACTCCTCGGCGCGCCTCGCGCGCCGCTGTCGCTCCGCATCGCCGCCGCATCTCACACCCCACTCGGCGCGATGAATCGCGCCGGCTTCGCGTGCTCGCGGCCCGAGGGGAGCCTGTTCGCCCCTCGCCTACAATTTCCCTTCCTCTCGGCGGCATAGCTCAGTTGGTAGAGCACCCGGCTCATACCCGGTATGTCCCTGGTTCGAATCCAGGTGCCGCCACCAACGCCGACAACAGGCGGCCGATGAGCGTTCACGGATCGACGCTGGAGCCGCGGCAGCGCGCAGCCGCGGTCGGGCGTTTGCGTCGCGCGGTTGCCGTGGCCATCGATGCACGCGGCGTGCTCAAGGCCGGCGAAACCGTGGTGGTGGCCTGCAGCGGGGGCCGTGATTCGACCGCGCTGCTCGATGCGCTGTCGCGGTTGGCGCCGCCCCGCCGGCTCACGCTCCACGTGGCCCACGTCGACCACCGCCTGCGTAACGATTCAGGCGCCGAGGCGGACGTGGTCGAGGCGGCAGCGGCACAACGTCAGCTGCCGTTCACCGCGCTGTCGGTGACGGTGGCGCTGCGGGGATCATCGCTGCAGGACCGCGCGCGTGACGCCCGCCATGCCGCGCTTGCGGAACTGGCCGACCGCATCGGCGCGACCGCGATCGCTCTCGCGCATACCGCCGACGACCAGGCTGAGACCGTACTGATGCGTGCGCTGTCCGGGGCGACGCCGCGAGCGCTGGCGGCGATGGGGGAGCGCAACGGGCGGCTGGCGCGGCCACTGCTGCGCGTCTGGCGCGCCGATGTCGACGCCTACTGCGCTGCGCTGGCGCTGCCCACCGTCGACGACCCGACCAACGACGACCGCCGCTTCCTGCGCGCCCGGGTCCGTCACGAGCTGCTGCCCGCGCTTGAGCAGGTCTTCCCGGCTGCGCGGCGGCGCCTCTGCGTTCTGGCCGACCATCAGCGCCGACTGCTGAACGGCTGAAACAGTTCAGCAAGCCCGGTTTGTCCGTGCCCTGAAACGGCTTTCAACGCACTTCGTTCAGGGGGGTCAAACGGAGACCCTCTGGTAGACTGCGGCCAATGCGCACCCCTCGTCGCGGCATCACCTACGGTGCCCTTGCGGTCGTTTTCATCCTCATTGTCTACGTGCTCGTCCACGGCGCACAGGGCAGCTCAGCAACCGCCCGCGACTCGGGCGTACTGGCCCAGGCGGCGCAGAACTACAAGGCACACAGCACCGACAAGCTCAACACCCTGTCGAGCGAGGCGAACCAGCGTGCGGTCATCAACGGTGACGGCACCACGGTCGCGTGGTACGACGCCAATGGCGACCAGTACCAGACCACTGTCGGTTCCAGTGCCGAAGCGCTCAAGATTTTCACCGATAATGGCTACACCAACTTCCGCAACGACTCCAGCAGTGGGAGCAACTTCCTCTTGGCACTTCTGCCCAACCTAGTCTTCTTCGCGCTGATGGCGCTGTTCCTGATCTGGATCTTCCGCCAGACCCAGAGCGGCAACAACCAGGCGATGTCCTTCGGACGCAGCCGTGCCCGCCTGCTCACGGGCGACAAGCCGGCGATCACGTTCGCGGACGTCGCCGGTGTCGAGGAGGCGAAGACCGAGCTCAGCGAGATCGTCGAGTTCCTCAAGTACCCGGACAAGTTCACCGCGGTTGGGGCACGCATCCCCAAGGGCGTGCTCCTGGTAGGGCCGCCGGGTACCGGCAAGACCCTGCTCAGCAAGGCCGTCGCCGGCGAGGCGGGGGTGCCCTTCTTCAGCATCAGCGGTTCCGAGTTCGTCGAGATGTTCGTCGGGGTCGGCGCCAGCCGCGTCCGCGATCTCTTCGACCAGGCCAAGAAGAACTCCCCGTGCATTGTCTTCGTCGACGAGATCGACGCCGTGGGCCGCCAGCGCGGCGCCGGGCTGGGTGGTGGCCACGACGAGCGCGAGCAGACCCTCAACCAGCTGCTCGTGGAGATGGACGGATTCGAGACGGCCACACACGTGATCGTGATCGCGGCCACCAACCGCCCCGACGTCCTCGATCCCGCGCTCCTGCGCCCCGGCCGCTTCGACCGACACGTGATGCTCGACCGTGCCGACATCCGCGGCCGGCGCGCCATCCTCGAGGTCCACGCACGCAACAAGCCGCTCGACCCGTCGGTGGAGCTCGAAGTGCTGGCCAAGCAGACCCCGGGGTTCTCGGGCGCCGACCTGGCCAACCTCATCAACGAGGGCGCCATCCTGGCGGCGCGAAACAACCGCAAGGTCATCATCATGGCCGACCTGGAGGAGGCGATCGCCCGGGTCATCGCGGGTCCGGAGCGCAAGAGCCGCGTGATCCTCGAGAACGAGAAGCGCACCATCGCCTTCCACGAGATGGGCCACGCCATGGTGGGGATGCTGCTCGAGCACACCGACCCGGTCCACAAGATCTCGGTGGTGAGTCGCGGCATGGCGCTTGGCTGGACCCTCAGCCTCCCGTCGGAGGACAAGTACCTGGTCAGCAAGGCCGAGCTCGAGGACCAGCTCGCGCAGATCCTCGGCGGTCGTTGCGCCGAGGAGCTGATCCTCGGGGAGAACAACATCACCACAGGCGCCTCCGACGACATCCGCAAGGCGACCCAGCTGGCCCGCCGCATGGTCACCGAGTGGGGGATGAGCGACAAGCTCGGCCCGCTGACCTTCGGGACCAAGGAGGAGCTCGTCTTCCTCGGCCGCGACCTCGGCGAGCAGCGCAACTACTCCGAGGACATCGCCAGCGAGATCGACCAGGAGGTGCACCACCTCGTCGAGACCGCCTTCCAGAAAGCCAAGGAGGTGCTCCGCCCGCGTGAGCACATCCTCCGTGCCCTGGCCGCCCGCCTCATCGAGGTGGAGACCATGGAAGCAGCCGAGATGAAGAAGATGATCGCCGACATGGAGGGCGGCCCGGCGGCAGCCGCCGACGGCGAGACGCCCTCAGAGGCGGCCGCCGGAGCGTAGCGCCCCAGGCGACCCCGACGTCGCTGGACCGGTCGCGCCGAGCACCGAATATAGCGCGTACCCGGCGTTACACTTGCGGCGAACGGCACTTCACCGGTGAGCCCGCGGACGCTTAGGCGCCGTGAGGTAAGCGCACCGGAGCTGCGCCGAGCGACAGCAGGCAACGCTTGGATCACGAGGTGACCGAGACGGTGGACGCGACCGAGGTTGAGGCGAGGTTGGCGCTTGCCTTCATTGGGGCCGGCCGGGCGGGATCCGCCCTGGCGACCGCTTTGCATGACGCGGGGCACCGCATCGTCGCCGTGCACAGCCGGACTCCGGCGCATGCCGCCCACCTGGCCGCATCGACCGGGGCGGAGGTTGTCCCCACCGCGCTGGCCGCCATGTGTGCCGCTGATCTCACATTCGCGACCGTGCCCGACGGCGAGATCGTGCGCGTGGCTGCCACCGTCGCCGCCACCGGTGGCGCGCTGCGCGCCCGGGCGCTCGTGCACTGCAGCGCCACTCATGGGCCTGATGTGCTCGCGGCGCTGCGCCTCACCTGCGCCGAGGTCGGTTCGTTTCACCCGCTGCAGGCGCTCGCCGGTGCTAGGAGCGCCCCGCTGCTGCGCGGGTCGAGCTTCGCCGTGGAGGCGGAGGAGCCTCTGCGCAGCACCCTCCTCGGGCTGGTCGCGGACCTCGGCGGCCACGCCATTGACGTCCCGGCGGATGGCCGCGCGCTGTACCACGCGGCCGCCGTCCTCGCCGGCAACGCCCCGCTGGCACTGCTGGCACGGGCCACGAGCCTGCTCGAGGAGGCCGGTGTGGCCCGAGCAGATGCGCACCGCGCGCTCGTCGCCCTGCTCGCCGGTGCGGTCAGCAACGCCCGCGAGGGCGGACCTGCCGGCGCGCTGACCGGGCCGGTGGTCCGCGGCGACGCCACCACGGTCGCCCGCCACCTCGACGTCCTCACCGCCGACCCCAACACGCGCGAGCTCTACCGGCGTCTGTCACTGGAGGCCCTCTCCCTGGCCGGGCCGGCCGGCCGCGAGGCCGTGGCGGACACCCTTGCTGCCGCGGCTCCGCGCACGACCCGCTCGTCCTCCAAGGTGGTGGCCCACCCGCGGGTGGCCTGACGACGGTGCCGGTCACCATCCACGACCTGCGCGCTCGCAAGGAGCGCCGCGAACGGTTCGTCATGGTCACGGCGTACGACGTCGCGATTGCCCGGCTGCTCGCCGCGGCGGAGGTGCCCGCCATCCTCGTTGGCGACAGTGTTGGCAACAATCACCTCGGCTACGACACCACCCTCCCGGTGACGATGGAGGAGATGGTGCACCACGCCCGCGCCGTGGCGCGGGGTGCGCCGTACCAGCTGCTGGTGGGCGACATGCCGTTCGGTTCCTACCACCGCTCGGTCGACCAGGCGGTCGCCAATGCGGTCGACCTCGTCCAGGCGGGGATGCACGCCGTCAAGCTGGAGGGTGGCGGTTGGGTCGTCGACGTCGCCGCGCGGATCGTCGAATGCGGTATCCCGGTGATGGGCCACCTGGGGCTCACCCCGCAGTCCGTCCACGCTTTCGGTGGTTTCCGGGTGCAGGGCCGCTCCGCGAACGACCGCGAGCGGATCCTCGACGATGCCCGCGCCCTCCAGGGTGCTGGCGCGTTCAGCCTGGTCCTCGAGGGCGTCCCGCGCGACCTCGCCGCCGCCGTGACCCGGGCGGTCTCGATCCCCACCATCGGCATCGGTGCGGGGCCGGACTGCGACGGCCAGGTCCTCGTGGCCTACGACCTGCTCGGCATCACCCGCGGCCCGATGCCCAAGTTCGCCAGGGCCTATGCGCAGATCGGCGACCAGGTGATCGCCGCGGCGTGCGCCTTTGCCGAGGACGTCGCCGCCGGCAGGTTCCCCGACGATGAGCACAGCTACCACTGATCGCCGTCCCCCGGAGCCGCCGCGGCAGCTGAACACCCCGGACGAACTGAGACGGTGGTCGGAGCGCTGCCGGGCGGCCGGGCTGCTGGTGGGGCTGGTGCCGACCATGGGGGCGCTCCACGCGGGCCACCGCAGCCTGCTGCAGCGCGCCCGCGCCGATTGCGACCGCGTGGTGGTCAGCATCTTCGTCAACCCGCTGCAGTTCGGAGCCGGTGAGGACATCGACCGCTACCCGCGCACGCTCAACCAGGACATCGCCGTGCTCACCGAGGAACGCGTCGACGCGGTCTTCGTCCCCGCCGTCGATGCGATGTACGGCCCCGAGATGGCCACGGCGGTCCGCGTAGACCCCTCGCTCACCGACGTCTTTGAGGGCGAGCACCGGCCCGGCCACTTCGACGGGGTGGCGCTGGTCGTCGCCAAGCTGCTGATCGCCTGCCGTCCCCACCGCGCCTACTTCGGCCAGAAGGACGCCCAGCAATGCGCGGTGGTCCGCCGGCTCGCCCGCGACCTCGACACCGGCGTGGAGATCGCCGTCTGCCCGGTGGTGCGCGACCACGATGGCCTCGCGCTGAGCAGCCGCAACCTCTATCTCGATGCCGACGACCGCCGCCGAGCGCTCGCGATACCGACCGGCCTGAGCGCGGCGGTGACCGCGTTCGCCGAGGGCGAGCACGGCACCGCCCGGCTCTGCGACCTGGTCCGACGGCCCATGGAGGCGGCCGGCTTGGCGGTCGACTACGTGGCCGCCGTGGACGCCGACAGCTTCAGCCCGCTGGACGTGGCCGGCCCCGGATGCCAAATTCTGGTCGCTGGTAGAATAGGAAGCACTCGGTTGATTGACGTGATCCGACTGGGAATCGACGAGGCTCCGCTGGACGCCGCCGGTTCGCAGGGTTCACAGGTCCCGGGGGTCAACGGCGTCCATGGGAGAGAGTGATGCGGCGCGTCGTGCTCCGAGCCAAGATCCACCGGGCCACGGTGACCGACGCGGACCTCGACTACGAGGGCTCCTGTTCGCTCGGACCTGAGCTGCTCTTGGCCGCGGACATCGTCCCGGGCGAACAGGTCCACGTCGTCAACGTCACCAACGGCTCGCGCGCCATCACCTACGCGATCGAGGGCAAACCCCGACAGGTCGGGCTCAACGGCGCCATGGCGCACATCGGTGGATGCGGCGACGTCGTGATCGTCATCGCCTACGCCCAGATGACCGACGCCGAGCTGATGGCGCACAGCCCGCGCGTGGTTCTCGTGGACGCGGACAACCGCGTGCGCGATGAGGTGGCTGTCTCCTGAACAGCGCGCTTGCCACAGTGGGGGAGACCTACGACGTCATCGTCGTCGGTAGCGGGATCGCCGGTCTGACCGCAGCGCTCACCGCGTCACCGCGCGCCCGCGTCGCCGTGCTCAGCAAGGGCGCGCTGGACGACGGCGCCACCCGCTGGGCGCAGGGTGGCATCGCCGCGGCGGTCGGAGGCGACGATACCGTCGACCTGCATTTCGATGACACGGTGGCTGCGGGCCGCGGACTGTGTGACGAGCGTGCGGTGCGCGTTCTTGTCGACGACGGTGCGCCGCGGATCCGCGAGCTGGCCGACTGGGGCGCGAGCTTCGACAGCAGCGACGGCGACCTCATGGTCGGCCGCGAAGCGGCGCACAGCCGCAACCGCGTCGTGCACGCCGGTGGCGACGCCACCGGACGCGAGCTCGAAACGGCCCTGCTGCGACGCCTGCGCCACAGTGGCGCCACAGTTGTGGAGAACGCCCGGGTGGTGGCCCTGCTGCACGACAGCGATGGACGCTGTGCCGGCGTCGAGGTTCGCGATGCCGACCGAGCCGGGGCTTCGCGCGTCCTCGGCGCCGGGGCCGTGATCCTGGCGACCGGCGGCGCCGGCCAGCTGTGGCGCTGTACCACCAACCCACCGGCCGCGTCCGGCGACGGCGTGGCGCTGGCGTGGGAGATCGGCGCCGAGGTGGTGAGCATGGAGTTCATGCAGTTCCATCCCACCGCCCTGGCGCTGCCCACAGCCCCGCGCTTCCTGATCAGCGAGGCGGTTCGCGGTGAGGGCGCCCACGTCGTCGATGCAGGCGGGCGACGATTCCTGTTCGACGCCGACCCGCGCGGAGAGCTGGCCGGTCGCGACGTGGTGGCACGAGCCATCTGGGAGCATCTGCTGCAGGACGGAACCGACCACGTCCTGCTCGACTGTCGGCCTCTCGGTGGGCGAGTGCGCGATCGCTTCCCGACCATCACCGCAACCTGTCGTGAGCACGGCATCGACATCGCAACCGAGCCGATCCCGATAGCACCCGCTGCGCACTACATGATCGGTGGGGTGCGCACGAACATCGACGGCGCCACCGATGTCGCCGGTCTGTTCGCATGTGGCGAGGTGGCCGGCAGCGGCGTGCACGGGGCCAACCGCTTGGCCAGCAACAGCCTGCTCGAGGGCGCGGTGTTCGGCCGGCGTGCAGCGCTGGCCGCGCTGCACAACATCGCCGAGCGCCCGGCGTCGCCGCCGCTCGGCCGCAGCCGCCCTGCCACTGACCATCGTGCGCCGACCGAGGACCCGTCGGCGCGGGCGCGGCTGCGCGACGCGATGTGGGAGGGATGCGGGGTGGTCCGCGACGCCGCTGGACTGGGTCGTGCGCTCGACGCCGCCGACGAGATCCTGGCGACCACGCCGGTGAGCGACTCCATCGATGACATCGGGCTGCGTCAGTCCGCCACCACGGCTCGCCTGGTCTGCAGGTCGGCACTCCTTCGCGAGGAGAGCCGTGGTGCCCATTTCCGCGCTGACTTTCCATCCACCCGTGACAGCTGGCATGGCGTTCTGGTCATGCAGAAAGAGAGAGGGCACCACTTTGACCGCAACGCTTGATCCCATCACCGACGCGCTGGCACCCGACACCCTCGACGGGCTCATCCAGTCGGCGCTAGCCGAGGACATCGGGGCCGGCGACGTCACCACCGATGCAGTCATTCCCGCCGACATGACCTGCCGCGGCAAGATCGTCTGCAAGGAGGATGGCGTCATCGCCGGGTTGAGCGTTGCCGCACGCGTCTTCGCCCTGATCGACGACCGCATCAGGTTCGACCCCAAGACCAGGGATGGTGAGAAGGTCCAGGAGGACCAGATCGTGGCGCGCATCTCCGGACCGGCCCGCGGGATGCTCAAGGCCGAGCGGGTGGCGCTGAACTTCCTACAGCACCTCAGCGGCGTGGCCACGATGACCGCGCGCTACGTCAAGGCGGTCGACGGCACCCGGACCAAGATCCTCGACACTCGCAAGACCACGCCGGGCCTGCGCGGGCTCGAGAAGTACGCCACCCGCATCGGCGGCGCGGTCAACCACCGCATGGGCCTGTACGACGCGGTGCTCATCAAGGACACGCACCTCGCCCTCGTCGGTGGGATCACCCCCGCGTTGCGGGCCGTGCGCAAGGCGTACTCGGACACCGACATCAACGTCGAGGTCAGCAACATCCAGGAGCTCGAGCAGGCGCTGGCCGACAAGGCTCCGCGCATCCTGCTCGACAACTTCGCGCCCGGCCAGGTGCGCGAGGCAATGCAGATCATCCGCCGACGCGCCGAGGTCGAGATCAGCGGCGGGGTGCAGGTGAGCAATGCTCGTGCGTATGCGCTCGCCGGCGCTGACTACATCTCGGTCGGGGCGCTGACCCACAGCGCCACCGCGCTCGACTTCTCAATGAAGGTGACGCGCTACTAGACGACCGGGGTCAGCTCTCCAACGCGGCCACCAGCTCCTCCTGGAGCCAGCCGAGCGCCATGAGCATGCCGAACTCCGGTTGAGCCCGCAGCTCGTCGGTCGCCGCCGTCTCCCAGCCGTCCTCGGTGATCCCCAGCAGCGAGCCGGCTGCCAGGCGCAGCTGGTTGAAGGCGCGCAGCCAGGCAAACACCTGCACCTCGGTGAGGACGAGCAGCTCGTCACCTGAGCGCAGCGCATCCCGGATGACGTCGAGGTCGGCTTCATAGCCGCGCTCGATCTCGGGGCGCACCCAGCGGTCGTACTCCGCCTGCTTGGTGTCGTCCTCGTAGGCTCGCGGCGTAGTCGCCAGCGCGCGGCTCAGGTGCGCCCGCAGGCGCTCCAGGATGTCGAGGATCGCGGTCCGCTCGGGCTCATCGAGCCGCACCTGGATGCGGCCACGCCGCTTCAGGACCGACGCCACCTGGGCCGGCCCCTCAGAGCCGCGCGAGCGTTGCCTGGAGCCCGAAGGCGTGCAGACGGGCCACCGAGACCTCGGCCTGCTCGCGGGGCTGGGTGGCGACCACCGCCTTGCCCTCCTCGTGCACCTGGAGCATCAGCGTGGTGGCGGTGACATGGTCGTACCCGAAGAGCTTGCGCAGCACCAGGACCACGTAACTCATCAGCGTGATCGGGTCGTTCCAGACGATCACGATCCAGCCCGGCTCACGGACGGTCTTCTCCTCGCGAACCGGGGCTTCGACCGGGACGGGGGTGGCCGTGGTCACCTTGCTAGCGTAGCGCGGCCGGAGTCGCCGTGCCCGGAGCCGCGTGCCCCGAACGGCGCGCCTCCGTGTACGCGCCGAGCACGCGTTCTGCGTTCTGCGCCATCGCGTACGAGGTGACCGCTCGTTCTCGGGCGGCGTGGCCGAGACGATCGCGCAACTCCGGGTCCGAGATCAGGCGACGGAAGGCATGATCGAGCGCCGGTCGCAGCGGGTGGGTGGGGATGACCATGCCCGCGCCCTGCAGCGCACGACCGTCCTCACCGGCGTCGGTGGCCACGATGGCGCACCCCGCCGCCATCGCCTCGAGCAGGGACAGCGACAGCCCCTCGGCCGTGGAGGGGAGCACGAAGACATCGCAGCCGCGCAGCAGCGTCAGCGCGCGCTCGCTGGAGACCAGCCCGACCAGGCGCACGGTGGGGTGGCGGCTCGCCAGGGTGCGCAGGCGGCCGCGCTGGATGCCGTCCCCGGCGATACAGAGAACGTGGTCGGCGGGAAGATCGAGGGACAGGAAGCTCTCGACGAGCGCGGGAACTCGCTTCTCGGGATCGAGCCGACCGATGTAGAGGACGACGACGGCGGCCGTGAGCTCGGCGTGCAACTCTGACGGTCCGGGGGTGATCGCCGCGGTGTCGACGCCGTTGGGGATGACCGCGATCTGCGCGGCCGGGTAGCCGGCGCGTACCAGCAGGTCACGCTGCTCGGTGCTGAGCGCGATGCAGCGGTCGACATGACCCATGCGCGTCCTGTGATATCGGTAGAGACCGTACAGCACGCGCCCCCGCGACGTCCCCGCGGGTCCGTGAGGCAGGTGGAACGTGGCCACGCACGCTGCGCGCAGGCGGTGTGCCGCGCGAGCGATGGCGCCGTCGTGGAGCGAGAAGCTCCAGGAGATGTGCACTACGTCGGGGTGGAACTGCTCCAGCGCAGCAGTGATGGTTCGCATCGCACCGGGCCGCGGGATGGTCACCGTCTTGAAGTGCCAGGCGCGGAGCAGCACCGCGTCCCCGCGATCGACCGGGACCACCTCGCCATCCTCATGGTGCGCAAAGAAGCGCACCTCCGCGCCGTGGGCACGCAGGGCACGGACCAGCTCACGGCTGTAGGTGGACAGGCCGTCGCCGCGCAGCCCTTCTGCGTGGCCGAAGAAGGCCACGCGGAGCGGGCGCTGCTCAGCGGTCATCGGTGAGTGGCACTCGCTGCACGGTCTGCGTGTCACGAAGATCGAAGAGGGAGATTCCGCGCAGCCGATGGTGGGCGCGGACGTAGCCGAAGAGCGACATGCCGACGATCGCGCTCAACCCCTTGTCGGCAAGCCGGTGCACCACCGCCGCCGCGGTAGCCACCCCGAACGGCAGCCCGCCCGCGGCGACCAGCAGGCCGGCGGTCGTGGCCTCGAAGGCGCCCAGGCTTCCCGGCGAGAGCGTGATCGCCGAGGCGACATTGCTGATCGAGTAGATGAATGCCGCCGTCACCCAGTCCACGCGGCCAGGCGCGATCGCGTTGACCACGAAGTAGAAGAGACTGACGGCCATCACCGCCTGCACCGCGCTGATCCACAACCACACGTAGGTCCGCCAGTTCTGGAAGAGGACCACGGTGTCGGCCTGGAGCTGGTCGATCGAAACCATCATCCGGCGCAGCAGCGGAGCCCGCGCGACGCCCCGTCGCACCAGGCGGAACACAGGTTGCACCGTCAGCACCGCCACCACCAGCACCGTGCCGCCCAGCGCGGCGGCAACTCCTGCTCTCGCGAAGTAGTACCGGCTCGACCCGGGGAGCGCAGCGGAGATCAACAACGCCGAGTACAGCAGCTCCTGCACGGTCACCGCGGCGATGGCGGATCCGACGGCGATGTCGCGCACGCGCGCCAGCAGGATCGCGCGGGTCAGCTCGCCGAGCGGCAGCAGCGCGGTCGCCTGTCCGGTCAGTGTCATCAATACCGTCTCGCCCAATGGAGGCCTGGTGGTGATGATCCGCAGCAGGGTCCACCAGCGCACGCCCTGGAGCACGTAGTAGCCGAGTGAGAGTCCCACGATGATGGGGATGTCGCGAACGTGGAAGCGCTCGATGGCGGTCCCCACCTGGCTGGGATTGCTGGCCACGATCAGCGAGCCCAGGACCGCGAGCGCCAGCACCATGGGGATGTGCCGCCGGCTGAAGATGCGCTGGCGCCGGGTTCGCGGCGCGCACCCCGGCGGCGTCGGAGACGCCGTCCGCGAGCTCATTGCCTGATCGCCCGGCATCGCAGCGGCTCCACGAGTCCAAGTGTATGAGCCCCGCGAGCGCACTCGGCGAGGCGGACGGACCTAGCCGTTGACGGCGTCGTGCACTGAGACCAGGCGCCAGTTGGCGTCCCCTGCATGGCCATGAGCGCCGACTCGAACGGACCGGCGTGCACGGACCTCGAGAAGTTCTCCACCGGTCCGCGTGTTCCAGTTGACGAACTTGCTTTGCTCGAGGTCGGTCAGCTGTAGACGCGCTCCATCGGCGTAGCCCGGAGCTTCCCGTTCTGGTACGGGGTGATGGTCAGACACCGTGATCGGCCGGCTCAGGCCCGTCTCGGGGTCCCACGAGGACCTGCCCGGGACGTTCGTCGAGGAAGAGCCGGCGCAGCAGGATCCTCCGTTCCGGCTCCGACGACGCGCGGCGCATGTCGGCGGACAGGCCCTCGAGGCGGCGCAGCACCACCATGAGGAGCAGCGCCGCGCACATCAGCGCCAGGCCGCGGCCCCCGATCCATGCCGCCGCCACCGGCAAGATGGAGAAGCCGGCTAGCACCCCCAGCGCGATGGCATGGGTGAGCGCGCCGGCCGCGAAACAGATGAGCAGCACCACCAGCAGCACGGGGTTGATCGCGGCTGCCGCCCCAGTCGCCACCGCGATGCAGCGCTGGCCGTTGAAGCGGAACCAGATCGGCCAGCCATTGCCGGCGACCGCGCAGATCGCCGCGATCTCGATGAAGGTGTTGTCGCCGCCCACAGCGCGGGCGATCACCACCGGGAGGACGCCCTGGGCGAACTGCAGCGGCCCCGACAGCACAGCCGCGCCTGCGCCGGCATTGCGGAACAGGTTGCTGGTCCCGGGGTTGCCCGAGCCGACGTCGCGGAGCTCGAGGTGTCGCCAGCGTCCCAGCAGCCACGCGACCGGCGCTGAGCCGATCAGGTAGGCGCTCACCAGCACCACCATGGCGACGGCGGTGACCGGGTGACTCATTGCGTGACCGCGGGTGGGTCCGTCGCATGCACGGGGAGGGCCGCGAAACCCACCGCCCCGGGGCCGGTGTAGACGCCGATCACCGGCGCCAGGGCCACCGTCTCATCGCTGGCGACGTCGCACACAGCCAGCAACCGTTCGCGCAACTCGACGGCGCGCTCGGCGGCGTCGGCGTGAAACAGCATCAGCCAATGCGGGCGCCCCGGCTCGAGGCGTTCGCGGGCAACCCGCTCCAGCGCGCGCAGCACCCCGGCGTCGGTGCGCGCCAGAGCGACGCGGCCGGTGCCGCCGCCGTGCATCTCGAAGACGGGGCGCACGTGGAGCGCGTCGGAGACCCCGGCCACCAGCGCCGGCACGCGTCCGCTGCGTGCGACGTACTCCAGCGTTTCGAGGGCCCCGTACATGCGCACCTCGTCGCATGCGCTGCGCACGCGGGCCAGCACGGCGTCACGGTCAGCGCCCGCAGCGCCGAGCGCGTCAGCGATCCGTGCCACGAGGCCGTACGCCACGGCCGCCGTGGGCGTCTCGACCACGTCCACGGTGGGGACGTCGCGACAGTCGCGGAACATGCCGGCCGCGACAGTGGCACTTGCGAACGTCCCGCTCCAGCGCGCCGGGATGGTGAGACAGACAATCGCCTCGACGCCGGTGAGCTGTTCGAAGGCGGCGAGGTATTCGCCCGGGCTCGGGGTGGACGTGGTGGCCTTCTCCCCGCGGCGCAGGCGCACGTAGACCTCACCGTCGGCGCTGTTGTCGATGCTCGCGCCGCCGATGTCGACGTGCATCGCGACGACGGCGCGTCCCCCGTCGATGCGCTGCTCGAGCGCTGCCCCGGTGTCGACGACGAGCCCGACGCGACGGCTGGTCACCAGGACAGCCCTGAGCGGGTCGCATGCATGGAGGACTCGATGCTAGCGAACGTATGCGATGAGTGGCGCCGCGCCGGCGGCACCGGTGCCGACCTCGCTCAGGCGATCGGTCGGCGCCGCCCGGCGACTAGGCCGCGGGGCGGACGCCGGGACTGAGGTCGAGGATGTCCGACCAGACCGCGTGGGTCTGGGCCGGCGCGGGTACCGGCCCGTCGAGCACCGCCTGGAGCGGGAGCTCGCAAGCGTGGCACACGATCCAGATTGGCCCGGGCTCGGAGATCTGTCGCTCGAGCCGATGGCGTTCGCCGCAGTCTTCACAGGTGATGGTCACTCGCATCGCTCCAGCAGGGTGGCATCGCGGGTGCTACGGACCACGCCCCCGCACGTCGCCACCCGGATACCGCCACGCAACGAATCGCCGACATCCTCTCCCCGGCTGCCCTGCTCGATCTCGGTCACGCCCGTCCGCTACACTTAGCGAGTTCGCACCCGGCACGGGCGCTTGCCCGTCTGAGCCATCAACGCGATCGTTCCGCGGCTCCGCCGCATCGTTTCCACCGGCATGGCTGAACCGCAGGTGACCCGGCGACCCGTCGGACGCCGTCGTGTCTCTACCGCGGTGCCGCTGGGAGATACCAAAGGAGAAGTTTGACCGCGACCCTGGTCCCAGACGAAGAGATCACCATGGAGCAGCTCCTCGCCGAGGAGGAGCATGTCATCCGCGCGCTCGCGCACGGCGACATCGTCGACGGCACCGTGGTACGGGTCGACCCTGACGAGGTGCTGGTGGACATCGGCGCCAAGTCCGAGGGGGTGATCTCCAACCGCGAGCTGAGCGCCCGCGGTGAGGCGCCCGTGGTGCTCAACCCTGGCGACCAGGTCAAGGTGTACGTCGTCCAGCCCGAGAACGAGGACGGCAACGTCGTCCTCTCGCTGCGCAAGGCGCGCGCCGAGGGCATCTGGCAGGCGGTCGCCCAAAAGGAGTCGGAGGGGGAGATCCTCGACGCCGAGGTTCGCGAGCAGAACAAGGGCGGCCTGATCGTCAACATCATGGGCCTGCGGGGGTTCCTGCCCAGCAGCCAGGTCGCGCGCCAGTTCAGCGGCAACCTCATGGAGCTGGTCGGCACCAAGATCCCGGTGAAGATCCTCGAGGTCAATCGCAAGCGCAACCGCCTGATCGTGTCGCAGCGTGCCGCGCAGGACGAGGATCGCGCCCGTCAGCGCGAGGAGCTGTTCGAGAAGCTGCAGATCGGCGACGTGGTCTCCGGCAAGGTCAGCGGGCTCACCTCCTACGGGGCGTTCGTCAACCTCGGCGGTGCGGACGGGCTCATCCACATCAGCGAGCTCTCCTGGGACCGCATCAACAACGTCAGCGACATGCTCAACGTCGGCGACGAGGTTCGCGTCAAGGTGATCAAGCTCGACCCCGAGCTGTCGCGCATCAGCCTCTCGCTCCGGCAGATGAGCGACGACCCGTGGGACACCATCGAGGACCGCTTCCCCGCCGGCAAGGCAGTCACCGGCGAGGTCACCAAGACCAAGAAGTACGGCGCCTTCCTGCAGATCGCGGACGGCGTCGAGGGATTGCTCCACATCAGCGAGCTTTCGTGGGACCACGTCGAGCGCACCGAGGACGTCCTCAAGGTGGGCGAGGTGGTCGAGGTCATGGTGCTCAGTGCGGACAAGGTCCGGCGCCGCATCAGCCTGTCGCTGCGCCAGCTCCACGGTGGCGGTCCCACCGAGGGCGCGGAGAACGGCGCCACGTACGAGCCGCCCGCCTACCGGATCCCCGACGACGAGGATGACGACGAGGACGACGGCGCCGCCGCCACCGCCACCGAGGCGATCGACGTGCCCGCGGCCGACGTCACCGACCCCGAGGGGACCGGTGCGGCCGACGTGGAGGTCGACGAGGCCGCCACCGAGGGCGCGCCCGCGGGCGTTGACAGCGCAGGGATCGCGCCGGCGATCGACGCCGACGAAGAGCCCGCCGCGCCCGAGACCGTCGATCCGGCAGCGTCGGAGCGCAAGAGCTCAGCGTAACCCCGCCGGACGATCTCGTGACCGCAATGAACGAGAACGCTTGAACTCGGAGTGGGCCGGGCATAATGGGGACGGATTCCCAGGTCGCCCGTCACTGACCCCCGCCACCATCGGGGGGGCCGGCCCGGGCCAACAGGCGGCAAGATTTGTACCCCTTCGAGCGGTTCACCGAGAGAGCCAAGAAAGTCCTCACCCTCGCGCAGGAGGAGGCTGAGCGCTCTCATCACTCGTACATCGGCACCGAGCATCTTCTGCTCGGGCTGCTGCGCGAAGGTGAGGGCCTGGCCGCCAAGGTCCTCAACAACCTGGGCGTCGAGATCAACAAGGTGCGCTCGACGATCGAGTCTGTGCTCGGACGCAACGAGCGGATCATCATCCAGCAGATCATCCCGACGTCGCGCGTCAAGAAGGTCATCGAGATCTCGTTCGAAGAGGCGCGCCGGATGGGCAACAACTACGTCGGCACCGAGCACCTGCTGCTCGGTCTGCTCATCGAAGGCGAGGGCATCGCCGCCCACGTCCTCGAGGACCTCGGCGCCAACCTCGAGAAGGTGCGCGGCGAGATCGACCGTCTCCTCCATGAGTCCGGTCTCGAAGAGGAGGCCAAGGAGGCGCAGAAGAAGCCGAGCAAGACACCGCTGCTCGACCAATTCTGCCGTGACCTCACCGAGCTGGCCCTGAAGAACGCGCTCGACCCGGTCATCGGCCGCGCCATGGAGATCGAGCGCGTCGTGCAGATCCTCAGCCGGCGCACCAAGAACAACCCAGCGCTCATCGGTGAGCCCGGCGTCGGCAAGACGGCGATCGCCGAGGGCCTCGCCCAGGCGATCATCCTCGGCAACATTCCCGAGTCGCTGATGGGCAAGCGCGTGCTCACCCTCGACATGGGCGCGCTGGTCGCGGGCACCAAGTACCGCGGCGAGTTCGAGGAGCGGCTCAAGAAGATCCTCGACGAGATCCGCCAGTCGCGCGAGGTGGTGCTGTTCATCGACGAGCTGCACACCCTGGTCGGTGCGGGTGCCGCCGAGGGCGCCATCGACGCGGCCAACATCCTCAAGCCGGCACTCGCGCGCGGCGAGATCCAGTGCATCGGCGCCACCACCCTCAACGAGTACCGCAAGTACATCGAGAAGGACGCCGCCCTCGAGCGACGCTTCCAGCCGGTGTTCGTCGACGAGCCGAGCCTGCAGGAGACCATCGAGATCCTGCACGGCATCCGCCCTCTGTACGACAAGCACCACCGCGTGGAGATCACCGACGAGGCGCTCAAGGCCGCCGCGGAGCTGAGCGTGCGCTACGTCACCGATCGGTCGTTGCCGGACAAGGCGATCGACCTCATCGACGAGGCGAGCGCGCGGGTGCGCATGAAGCTGACCACCACCCCCGACAACCTCCGTGAGATGCAGAAGGAGATTCGCGAGCTCCAGGCGCAGAAGGAGGAGGCGATCGCCGGCCAGGACTACGAGACCGCCGCGAGCTTCCGCGACAAGGAGAAGAAGCTCAAGGAGAAGTACGTCTCGCTCGAGATGCAGTGGCGCGACGAGCTCGGCGCAACCGTGCCCGAGGTCAACGAGGAGCACATCGCCGAGATCATCAGCTCCTGGACCGGGGTCCCCGTGTCACGGCTGGTGGAGGAGGAGACCTCGCGCCTGCTGCGCATGGAGGAGGAGATCCACAAGCGCCTCATCGGCCAGGACGACGCCGTCAAGGTGATCTCCCAGGCGGTGCGGCGCGCGCGCGCGGGCCTCAAGGACGCCAAGAGACCGATCGGCTCCTTCATGTTCCTCGGCCCCACCGGTGTCGGCAAGACCGAGCTGGCGCGTTCACTCGCGGCATTTCTGTTCGACAACGAGGACGCGATCATCCGCCTGGACATGAGCGAGTTCATGGAGCGGCACTCCACGGCTCGGCTGGTCGGTTCGCCTCCCGGCTACGTCGGCTACGACGACGGTGGGCAGCTCACCGAGGCGGTGCGCCGCCGTCCCTACAGCGTCGTTCTGTTCGACGAGATCGAGAAGGCGCATCCCGAGGTCTTCAACATGCTGTTGCAGATCCTCGAGGACGGGCGTCTCTCCGATGCCAAGGGCAAGGCGGTCAACTTCTCGAACTGCATCGTGATCATGACCAGCAACATCGGCATCTCCAACCTCAAGGCCAACATGTCGATGGGCTTCCAGCCGTCGGTACCCGACGAGCGGACCTCGTCGTCCGAGCATGGCAAGATGCGCGACCAGATCATGGAGGAGCTGAAGCGGGCGTTCCGTCCGGAGTTCCTCAACCGCGTCGACGCTGTGGTGGTTTTCCACCGCCTCGACCAGGCGCAGATGCGCAACATCGTCGACCTCATGCTCGCCAAGGTGGCGGTGCACCTCGCCGCCCAGGAGCTCAACTTCAACGTTACCGACCCCGCCAAGGACAAGATCGTCGAAGAGGGTTTCGACAAGGTCTACGGTGCGCGCCCGCTGCGTCGGGTCATCCAGCGCGTCATCGAGGACCCACTGTCAGAGGAGCTGCTGCGCCTCAAGCATGGCCCCGGTGACACGGTGATCGTCGACCTCACTGAGGGTGAGGTGAAGATGAACCTCGTGCCCAAGAGCAAGGAAAAGCGCGACCGCAAGGAGAAGCCGGAGAAGGCCGAGGCGGCCGCAGCCGGAACGCCACCGGCGGAGTAAAGCCTGACCACCGCGTGGATCCCCGAGGGGTGGGACGAGGGTGTGATCGCGTTGGGCGGACACTTCCTGCAGAGCAGCCGGTGGGCGCGCGTGCAGGAGCGGCTCGGCAACCGCGTGGTCGTCGGCGCCAGCC
This sequence comes from Candidatus Aeolococcus gillhamiae, assembly GCF_016464765.1. Lineage (NCBI taxonomy): Bacteria > Bacillati > Candidatus Dormiibacterota > Candidatus Dormibacteria > Candidatus Aeolococcales > Candidatus Aeolococcaceae > Candidatus Aeolococcus > Candidatus Aeolococcus gillhamiae. Next base: position 30,313 of record NZ_JAEKNS010000146.1, read on the forward strand.
GCGACTGGTGCTGGCTCGGCGTCGTGCGCCAGGCTGGTCCGTTCCGCTACCTGTACCTGCCCTTTGGGCCGTCGCTGCGCTCCGCGGCCGCGCTTCCCGCCGCGCTTGATTCCGCGCGGGAACGGGCGCGCCGGCTGGGATGCGTGCTGGTGCGCTTCGAGCCGGGCACCGTCGATGCCATTGACGTCGCTGCGACGGGCGCACGACGGGTGAAGTCACGACAGTACGAGCACACCCTTGTGCTGCACATCGATGCCGACGAGGAGACGCTGCGCAAGGGGTTGAACAGCGGGCACAGGTCGCGGATCAACGCCGCGGACAAACGGGGGCTGCACGTGGTGCGCTCCAACGACCCGGCGCGCATGACCGACTTTGTCCGCCTGCTCCGCCAGGTCGAACGACGCAACGACTTCTTCTCGTACGAGGACCCCTACTTCGACGCCATCGCACACGAGTTGCTCGTCAGTGGTGATGCGTCGCTGTACTTCGCCACAGCCGGGAAGCGCGATGCTGCGGCGGCGCTGGTCTTCGATTTCGGACCGACGCGGTATTACGCGTTCGGGGCAACCGACACCGAGTCGCGAAAGCTGATGCCCGCCCCGCCGGTGGTGTGGCAGGCGATCGTCGACGCCCGGCGCGAGGGCCGCCGGCTCTTCGACTTCTGGGGAGCGGCGCCGCCCGACGCGCCGCCGGATCATCCCTGGAACGGGATCACCGACTTCAAGAAGGGATTCGGCGGGGACCGCCAGACCTACGCCGGCACGTGGGAGCTGACGGTGCGTCCCATCGCGGCGCGGCTGTTCGGCCTGGCCCGGGCGGCCAAGCGCTAGGGCGAGGGGGAGCAAGCTCCCCCTCGGTCACGGTGGCTATGTCCTGACGCCGGTCCCGATGGGGCAGCTGACCCCGGTTCCCTGCAGGCCGCAGTAGCCGTTGGGATTGGCGTCGAGGTACTGCTGGTGGTAGGGCTCGGCGAAGTAGAACGTCGGCGACTCGACGACCTCGGTGCTGATCTCCCCCTTGTGGGCGGCGCGCAGCCGCTCCTGGTACGTCGCGCGCGAGCGGTGCACGGCCTCCGCCTGGGCAGGCCCGCAGGTGCCGATCAGGCTGCGGTACTGGGTCCCCACGTCGTTGCCCTGGCGCATGCCCTGGGTGGGGTCGTGCTCCTCCCAGAAGACGCTGAGCAGCTTCTCGTAGCTCACCGTGGCGGGGTCGTACACGACCAGCACCACCTCGGCGTGGCCGGTCCGCGCCGAGCACACCTCCTCATAGGTGGGGTTCGGGGTGTAACCGCCGGCATAGCCCACCGCGGTGACCCAGACGCCCTCGAGCTCCCAGAAGAGCCGCTCCGCGCCCCAGAAGCAGCCCATCCCGAAGATGGCGGTCTCGAACCCGTCCGGGTAGGGGGGCGTCATCGCTCGGCCGCTAACGCGGTGCCTCCCGGTCACCGGCGTGGGCTCGCTCCGTCCCGGCAGCGCCTCGGCTGCCGATACGGGCTTGGTCTTGTGAGAGCTGAGAAAGCTGAACATCGACGACCTCCTGGGCACCATTGTGCCCTCCGCAATGAGGTTCCACACCCCGCCGCGTAGCCGGATGGGCGCCCCATCTGCCAGGGCGAAGGGAACGCATGTGCGGGTACGCTTAACGATCCATGCCCCACGACACCATCGACATCCGCGGAGCTCGCGAGCACAACCTCAAGGGCATCGACCTGAGCCTTCCCCGAGACCGGCTCATCGTCATCACCGGGCTCTCCGGCAGCGGCAAGTCCAGCCTCGCGTTCGACACCATCTACGCAGAGGGGCAGCGCCGCTACGTCGAGTCGTTGAGCGCTTACGCACGCCAGTTCCTCGGTCAGATGGAGAAACCGGACGTCGACCACATCGACGGCCTCAGCCCGGCGATCTCGATCGACCAGAAGGGGACGAGCAAGAACCCCAGGTCGACGGTGGGCACGGTCACCGAGATCTACGACTATCTCCGCCTCCTGTACGCGCGCATCGGCCATCCCCACTGCCCCAACTGCGGTCGCGAGATCAGCAAGCAGTCCATCGAGCAGATCACCGACCAGGTGCTGGCACTGCCCGAGGGCACCCGCCTCATGGTCACAGCACCGATGGTGCAGGGCCGCAAGGGCGAGCACCGCGAGGTGTTCGCCGAGGCCAAGCGCAGCGGCTTCGTCCGCGCTCGCGTGGACGGCGAGCCGCGCGACCTCAGCGAGCCGATCACGCTGGACAAGAAGTTCAAGCACGACATCGAGATCGTTGTCGACCGCGTCGTCGTCAACCCCGAGCTGCGCAGCCGTTTGCACGACTCGCTCGAGCAAGCCGCCAAGCTGAGCGACGGCCTGATCCTGCTCATCCCCGTCGATGAGGGCGCTCCGGTCGGAGAGATGCTCTTCTCGAAGGACTATGCGTGCGTGTACTGCGGCATCTCCATGGAGGAGCCGGCGCCGCGCAACTTCTCATTCAACAGTCCCCACGGCGCCTGCCCGGTGTGCACGGGATTGGGGATGCGCATGGAGGTGGACCCGGAGGCGGTCGTCCCCGACCCCTCGCTGAGCATCAACGAGGGCGCGCTCTCCGGGTGGACGCGCGGGCCATCGATGTCGTGGTTGATGGACGTGCTGGAGACGGTCGCGCGGAAATTCAAGATCTCGCTGAGCACGCCGTGGAAGAACCTCTCGACCAAGGAGCAGCGGCTGATCCTCTACGGGCTGCCCAAGGACGAGACGGTGCGCATCCGCTACGTCAGCCATAGCGGCTACTCGCGCAGCTACGACGCAGGGTTCGAAGGGGTCGTCAACAACCTCGAGCGACGCTATCGCGAGACCGAGTCGGACTGGGTCAAGCAGGAGATCGAGCGGCTGATGATGCAGAAGCCGTGCCCCGCGTGTCATGGCGGACGCCTCAAGCCCGAATACCTCGCGGTCACGGTGGACGGCATGAACATCATGGATCTCTGCCGCCACAGCGTCGTCGCCGCTCTCGGACGGATCGAGCGCCTGCACTTGAGCGAGCGCGAGATGCTGATCGCCCGCCAGGTGCTCAAGGAGATCCGCGAGCGGCTCGGCTTCCTCCACGACGTCGGGCTCGACTACCTGACGCTCGATCGCGGCGCGGCCACGCTCAGCGGGGGCGAGGCGCAGCGCATCCGCCTGGCAACCCAGATCGGCAGCCGGCTCATGGGGGTGCTCTACATCCTCGACGAGCCCTCGATCGGTCTGCACCAGCGCGACAACCACAAGCTCATCCGCACCCTGGAGCGTCTGCGCGACATCGGCAACACGCTGATCGTCGTCGAGCACGACGAGGACACCATCCGCGCCGCGGACTACGTCGTCGACGTGGGACCCGGGGCCGGTGAGCACGGTGGCTACGTGGTTGCGGCCGGCACCATCGACGAGGTTCTCGCCACCCCGGAGAGCATCACCGCGCAGTTCCTCAATGGGCAGAGGTCGGTCCCGGTGCCGCTGATCCGCCGGCGGGGCAACGGCAAGGAGCTGGTGGTGCGCAACGCCACCGAGAACAACCTCAAGGGGATCGACGTGGCGCTGCCGCTGGGCACGTTCATCTGCGTCACCGGGGTCAGCGGCAGCGGCAAGAGCACGCTGATCAACGACATCCTCTACCGGCGCCTCGCGCAATTCCTCTACCGGGCCAAGCAGCGCCCTGGCCGGCACGACAGCATCGAGGGGCTGAAACTGATCGACAAGGTCATCGACGTTGACCAGTCGCCGATCGGCCGGACCCCGCGCAGCAACCCGGCGACGTACGTCGGCATGTTCACCGACATCCGCGACCTCTTCGCCAAGCTCCCCGAGGCGCGTGTGCGCGGGTACAAGCCGGGGCGCTTCTCGTTCAACGTGGTCGGCGGCCGCTGTGAGGCGTGCGCGGGCGACGGGATGATCAAGATCGAGATGCACTTTCTGCCCGACATCTACGTGCCCTGCGAGGTGTGCAAGGGGAGGCGGTACAACCGGGAGGCCCTCCAGGTCCTGTTCCGCGAGAAGAGCATCGCCGACGTGCTCGCCATGACCGTCGACGAAGCCGCGACGCTGTTCGAGAACCAGCCTCGGATCGTGCGCAAGCTGCGCACCCTGCAGGACGTCGGCCTTGGCTACATCCGGCTCGGGCAGCCGGCCACGCAGCTCAGCGGCGGCGAGGCGCAGCGGGTCAAGCTGAGCACCGAGCTGAGCCGTCGCGGCACCGGCAGCACGGTGTACATCCTCGACGAGCCCACCACCGGGCTGCACTTTGCCGACGTCGAGAAGCTGTTGACGGTGCTGCACCGGCTGGTGGACGCCGGCAACACGGTGATCGTCATCGAGCACAATCTCGACGTCATCAAGACTGCTGACCATGTGATCGATCTTGGCCCCGCGGGCGGCGAGTCGGGAGGCGAGGTGATCGCGGTCGGCACACCGGAGGAGATCGCCGTGGCTCCGGCGAGCGCCACCGGGGAATACCTGCGCCCGCTGCTACGCAAGCGGGTTCCGGCGGTGAGCGCAGTCACCGCCAATGGGCTGTCGTCGGGCAAAGGGCGGCGCAAACCAACAACAGCAGCCGTCTAGCTGGGGCGCACTTCCAGTCGCACGATTTGCCCCTCAGCGCAGGCGAATTCATTTCGCCGGAGCTGAGACCGCTGGCTGGGGGGTGTCCGAGGGGGGAACGCAGTTCCCCCTTCGCCGTCTCAGTTCCCCCATCGCCGCCCCATGCGGTACCGTGCAACAAAATGGTGCAACTCGACAACGGTGGAGAGGAGCGGCGTGTTCGGCTGCGCCGCCTCGACGACTGCCTGACCATCCTCGAGCAGGCACATGAGCTCGACCTCACCCTGGTCACCGCCGGGATGGCCGAGGCGCTCTCCGAGCGTGTGCCCACGATTCGTGAGGGGATGGTGATCGCGGACGCCATCGAGGAGGTGCTCCGCCAGCAGGAGCCGTACATGATCCAGGTGCGTCCCGAGGTCACCCGCCGCGTCCGGCGGCGTCGCGACCCGTTCGATGTGAGGCTGCTGCTGCAGCGTCGCTGAACGGGACGCGCGCGGCGCTGTGTTCGGAGCCGGACAGCGGTCCGGCGGCCGGCTCGGGCTACACTCCGCAGCCACGTGAGCGCATTCGGCTTCGATCCCGAGGAGATCCTCCGCCGTCGCCGCGGTCCACGCGTGGTGCGGACCGGCGGAGGACCACCGACCCGCCGCCGCGGCCGGCGCATCGTGGGCATCCTCGTCGTGGCCATCATCGCGGTGGTGGCGCTGGGGCGCTGGCTCCTCGGTCTGCGCGCCAGCTACCTCTACTACGCGAGCCTGAACCACACCAACGTCTTCTGGACGCCGTTCCTCGCTCAGGTCGTGCTGTTTGTGATCGGCGCGGCCATCACCGGCGGTGGTGTGGGGCTCAGCATCTATGGCTGGGTGCGCGCCGCGCGCAACCTCGACAGATACGGTGGCCGAATCGCCTTCTGGGCGGGCATCGCCGTCGCCGTGATCGCCGCGATCGCGGGCGGCGGCTTCCTCGCCAGTCACTGGCAGGACGTCCTGCTGTGGCTGCACGGCCAGTCGTTCGGGGCCCAGGACGCGGTCTTCCACGAGGACTACTCGTTCTTCGTCTTCACGCTGCCGGTGCTGGACGCGATCCAGGCGCTGCTCTGGGCGGTCGCCCTGGTCGGTCTCCTCGGGGCTGTCGGGCTGGCCGCCTTCGCGTTCTCAGTGGCCAACGCGCCGACGGAGGTGACCCTGCCCGTCAAGCCACCCGAGGGGCGAACCTTCGAGGACGGCTTCCGCGTCGCCGTCATCCACGCCGGAATCTGCCTGGCCGGGGTCTTCGTGCTGGCTGCGCTCGGAGCACATTTCGGCGTCTACCACCTGGCCACCTCGCAACACGACAACTTCGTCGGCCTTGACGCCACCCAGCGCAACGTCACACGCCCCGTGCTCGGCGTGCTCCAGTGGGTGGCGCTGGCGCTCGCCGTGCTCACCGCCGCGCTGGTGGTGGTGCGCCGCAACCGGGGCACCGGTTCCACGGGGGCGGTCTTTGCGGGCACGCTGGTCGGCTGGCTCATCCTCGCCGGCGTCATCCAGGGCGTCCCCGGCCTCATCTATCAGAGCGCGTCGGTGAACCCCAACGCGCAGGTCGCGCAGACGCCGTCGATCAACGACTACCTGGCCACCAGCCGCTACGCCTGGGCGCTCCAACCGTCCAACGTTGACGTGCGCTCTTTCGGGACTGTCGCCGCGCCCACGCTCAACGACCTCGCGGCCGACCCGGGGACCTTGCGCAACGTCCGCATCCAGGACACAAGCCAGCTGCCCGACACGTTCGCGCAGATCGATCGCAGCCGCAGCTACCAGACCTACCCGACCATCACGGTGGACCGCTACCCGTCGGCACCCACCGTGGGCACCGGCGACACGGAGGTGATGCTCGGTCCCCGGGAGATCGCCGAGACCGACATCCCCAACAAGTCGTTCATCAACAGCGCACTGAACTACACCCACGGATACGGGATCACAGCCGTTTCGGTCAACGCCGTCGCCGCCGAGGGCAAGCCGCAGGTGCTGGTCGGCCAGCAGCCACTCAAGCAGGTCTCGCCCGACGCCCCTCCCGGGCTCACCTTCAACGGCTCCACGGGCGATCCGCGCATCTACTGCGGGCTCAAGACGACGCAACCGGTGGTCACCGGAACGCAGCAGAGCGAGTTCGACTACCCGTCCGGCGGCGGCGACGCCACCTTCCACGCCGGCACCGAGATGCAGGGCATCCCGGTGAGCAACGTGCTCGACAAGCTGGCTGTCTCCGTGGATTCGTTCGGCAGCCTCGACCTGTTCCTCAACAACTCGCTCACCGACGCCAGCCGTGTCCTGGTGCACCGTGAGATCACCGACCGCATCACCAGCATCGCGCCCTTCCTGCACGTCGACGGCGACCCCTACGTCGTTGCCGACGCCAGCACCGGTCACCTCGACTACGTGGCCGACGCGTACGTGCAGACCGATCGCTTCCCGGAATCCGCCGTGCAGAACAGCGTGTCGTACATGCGCAACGCCGTAAAGGCGGTGGTCGACTCGCGCACCTGCGCCGTCAAGCTGTACGCGGTCGATCCCAACGAGCCCATCACCGCCGCCTGGAACGGCATCTACCCCGGCCTGCTGCAGCCGCTCGACAGCATGTCCGCCTCTCTGCGCAGTCACCTGCGCTACCCGGAGGACCTCTTCACTGCGCAGGCCCAGGTCTACGCCAATGTGCACGTCAGCAACGCATCGGTCTTCTTCAACGGCAGTGACCGCTACCGCATCGCTCAGCAGCAGATCTCGGGCCAGCAGCAGGACACGCAGCCGTACTACGTGGAGATGACCCTTCCCCACGACAACCAGCCGAGCTTCGTGCTCTTCCAGGCCTTCTCACCGGCCAGCTCGAGCGGGGGAGGCGCCAACAACATGACCGCCTGGCTCGCCGCCCAGTCCGACTACACGTCGACCAATCATCCGAAGTTGGTCGCGGTGCCGCTCAACAACTCCTCCAACGTGCTCGGTCCTCTGCAGTTCGACAACAACATCAACACCGACCCGGTCATCAGCCCGGAGATCAGCCTGCTCAGCCAGCACGGCTCGTCGGTCATCCTCGGCAACGTCATCGTGCTGCCTTTCAACAACGACTCCTTCCTCTACCTGCGGCCGCTGTACGTGCTCGCGTCGGGGAGCGCGGGCGGGACGGCGTTCCCGCAGCTGCACGAAGTCATCGTTGGAACCCAGAACAGCGTGGCCCAAGGGCCGTCCTTCGTCCAGGCGCTCCAGGCGCTCTTCAACACCACCCAAGCCATCCCCGGTCTAGGGAGCGCTCCAACCACGCCGACGACGACGACGCCGCCGGGCACCACGACCACGCCGCCGTCCACCACCACCTTCACGGCACAGCAGCTGGCCCTGCTCAACGACCTGCTCACTCATGAGCAGAACGCCCAGGCAGCGCTCCAGAAGGGCGACTTCACCACCTTCGGCAAGGAGGAGGACGCGATCAAATCGGACACCGCCCAGCTCACCGCACTCCTGAAGAATTCGCCGTCAGCCTCGGCGTCGCCGCGGCCGACGCCGAGCGCGACTCCCTGAGCGAAGTCGCGCGGCGCTGCCCGGACCGCGGGCGGGTTGTATAGGCTCAAGGGCGTGGAGTTGATCGCGCCGGGCATTCACCAGATCGACACGCTTCTCGGCGGCATGGATCGCATGACGGCGGGGTTCCTCCTCGACGGCTCGCAGCCGGCGCTGGTCGAGACCGGCTCGCAGAGCAGCGTGGGAGCGGTCCGGGACGCGCTGACCGACGCCGGGCTCGGTCCCGACGACCTGCGCTGGATCATCGTCACTCATATCCACCTCGACCACGCCGGCGGTGTCGGGGACATGGCGGCGGCGTTCCCCAACGCCACCGTGGTGGTCCACGAACGCGGCGCCCGCCACCTCCTCGACCCCAGCCGGCTGATCGACAGCGCGGCGCGGGTTTACGGCCCGCTGCTCGACGGGCTCTACGGGCGCATGCTGCCGGTCGCCCAGGACCGCCTGATCGCGGCCGCCGACGGGCACCGCGTCGACCTCGGCGACGGCCACCACCTCACCATGGTCGATTCCCCCGGGCACGCCAAGCACCACCACGCCGTCCTCGACGAGGCCACCGGGACCCTCCTGGTCGGCGACGCCGTGGGCGTCAAGCTGCCCGATTTCGGGGTGCTTCGGCCGGCGACGCCGCCGCCGGAGTTCGACCTCGAGCAGGCCACCACCAGCCTGCGTCGCTTCGCGGAACTGCGGCCGGAACGGGTCGTGCTCACCCACTACGGTCCCGTCGACGAGCCGCTGGAAACGCTCGCCGAGGCGGAGGAGATGCTCCACCAGTGGGTGGAGGTGGCCGACCGCACCATGCGCGAGAGCGAGGAGGCGGGCATCGACGACGTCGCCGCCGCCCTCGCTGAGGCGTTTGCCAGCGCGCCTCCCGACCTCGCCGCCGACGTGCGCGAGAAGTTCGAGGTGCTCAACGGCGTGCACAGCAACGCCGCGGGCATCGTCCGGTATCTGAAGAATCGCCAGCCCGCCGTCGCGGAGTGAATGCAGGCAGCGCTCGCGCCTCGGGAACCCGGCTGCTCGCGGCCGTCGTGCTGAGCGCGTGCGTCGGGGTCATCGGGGGCGGGCTCGGCGCCTGGGGCGTGTACAGCCGCTTCGGCCCGGTCGAACGGGTGATCACCCAGACCAAGGCGGGGGGTGGGGCGGTGTCGGTGGGTGACATCGCCACCGCGGTGCTGCCGTCGCTGGTGACCGTCAGCACCCAGCCCGTCACAGCCGGCAGCCTCGCGAGCGGATCGGCGACCGGTCTCACCGAGGGCTTCGCGGTCACCAGCGACGGCCTCGTCGTCACCTCCGCGCACGCCGTGCGCGGCGCCACCCGGCTGCGCGTGGCCACCGCCGACGGCAAGGGCTACGACGCCACCGTGGCGGCGAGCGACCTCGCCGACGGCATCGTGGTGCTGCGCGCCGCCGGCGCGTCAGGGCTGACCCCCTTGCATTTCGCCGGCCAGGACCCGCGCATCGGCGACCTCGCTGTGGCCGTGTTCCGACCGGCGCTGGGCACGCTCACCACCCGCAGCGGGGTTGTTGCCGCCATTGGCGTCAACGCAAGCGACGGCGTGGTCGACCTCGGGGACCTGCTCGCCTTGGACGCCACCGCAGCCCCGCAGGCGGACGGTGCGCCGCTGGTGGACGGCACCGGTGCGGTGATCGGCGTGGTGACCACGGTGCCGTCCGCTGCCGGCGTGGTCGCCGCATCGGGAAAGGATGCGGCGGCGCTGGTCAGCGGTGTCCAGCGCGGCTCGACGACCGCCACCGGCTCCTTCGGCGTGACCAGCGTGCTGGTGGACCCGGCGCTGGCCGGCGCGACTGCAGTGCCGCAGGGTGCGCTGATCCAGTCGGTCAGCCCCACCGGCGCGGCCGCGGGCCTGCTGCAGCCCGGCGACGTGGTGACGGCCGCGAACGGCAGCAGCGTCGTCACCGCAGGTGCCTTCCAACCCAGCGACTTCAGCCTGGCCATCGGCGATAAGGCGATCCTCGAGGTCACCGCCCCGGGCGGCGCCGTGCGCAGTGTCACCCTCACCGTGAGTGCCAGCTGAGCGGGGACGCAGTTACCCCTTCGCGTACCATGCCGCGAGATGGAGATCACCTATCTCGGCATGTCCTGCGTGCGCCTGCGCGGTCGCGACACCCAGGTCATCGTCGATCCGCCTGATGGTCAGCTCCCCGGGCTGGGCAAGGCGGGCCTCGACCTGGTCGTGCGCACCGAGGGGCGCACCGATACAGACAAGCTGCGCGCGCATGACGGAGGAAGCCAGGAGATCGCCGGGCCCGGCGAGTTCGAGGTGCGCGGTGTGACGGTCCGAGGTGTCGACGCCGGCGACGGTCGCACCGTCATGCGGGTCGAGATCGATGACGTCCGGGTGCTGAGCGTGGGCCGCCTCGATCGCCAGCTCACCGAAGAGGAGATCGACGCGCTGGGCCACATCGACGTCCTGGTGACACCGGTCGGAGGCGGCGACGCTCTCGGCGCGGTGGCGGCGGCCAAGCTTGTCAACGCCGTCTCGCCGGCAATCGTGGTGCCGGTGCGTTATCGCTCACCGAGCTCGGCGGGTAGCGGCGACTACGAACCCGTCGAAACCTTCGCCAAGGAGATGGGCCTCGCCGAGGACAGCTACCAGGCACAACCCAAGCTCAACCTCAACGGCGCAATGACGGGCTCCGATGACTCGCGCGTGGTGATTCTCGAGCCCCGCGTGTAGACCCTCAGCGCAGGCAACTTCACGTCGCCGGAGCTGCGGACCGCTGAGCGGGGGGCGCCCGAGGGGGAGCGCAGTTCCCCTTGGCCATCGAACGCAAGTTCCCCCTTCGCATGTAGACTGTCGAAAACCTCTAGGGAGGCTCCCCATGGCCAAGTTCGTGTTTGTCACCGGGGGAGTGGTTTCCTCTCTGGGGAAGGGAATCACCGCCGCATCGATCGGCACGATCCTCAAAGCTCGCGGCTTGCACGTGGGCATGCAGAAGCTCGATCCCTACCTCAACGTGGATCCCGGGACCATGTCGCCGTACCAGCACGGCGAGGTCTTCGTGACCGACGACGGTGCCGAGACGGATCTCGACCTCGGCCACTACGAGCGCTTCGTGGACGTGGCGCTGAGCAAGGCGAGCAACGTCACCACCGGCAAGATCTACTCCAGCGTGATCGCCAAGGAGCGCCGCGGCGACTACCTCGGCGGTACCGTCCAGGTGATCCCGCACATCACCAACGAGATCAAGCAACGCATCCTGCGCGTGGCCGAGAACGAACTGCCCGAGCCGGACGTGGTCATCGTCGAGGTGGGCGGCACCGTCGGTGACATCGAGTCGCTGCCCTTCCTCGAGGCCATCCGCCAACTCAAGAACGACGTCGGCCGCAACAACGTCTGCTACGTGCACCTCACCCTGGTTCCCTACGTGGGCGCCAGCGAGGAGTTCAAGAGCAAGCCGACCCAGCACAGCGTCAACACGCTGCGCAGCATCGGCATCCAGCCCGACGTCATCGTGGCGCGCAGCGAGCAGCCCATCGGCGAGAACCTCAAGGACAAGATCGCGCTCTTCGGTGACGTCGAGCGCCGCGCCGTCATCAACGTGCCCGACGCCCGGTCCATCTACGAAGTGCCCCTGCTGCTCGAGGACACGGGGCTCGGCGATTACATCGTCGAGATGCTCGGCATCGAGTCAGAGCCGCCTGAGCTTACCGGCTGGCGCGACATGGTGGCGCGGATCTCGGCGACCAAACCGGCGGTGCGCATCGCCGTGGTCGGAAAGTACGTGGAGATGCCGGACGCCTACATCAGCGTCACCGAGTCGCTTCGCCACGCCGCCGTCCACTGCGGGGTCGAGCTCACCATCCAGTGGGTCAACTCCGAGCAGCTGGACGAGGACGCCGCCGAGCTGGTGGGCGTCGACGGCATCGTTGTTCCCGGCGGTTTCGGCCACCGCGGCATCGAGGGCAAGATCCTCGCCTCGCGGTACGCGCGGCAGCACCTGGTGCCCTACCTCGGGCTCTGCCTCGGTATGCAGTGCGCCGTGGTCGACATCAGCCGTGAGGTTCTGGACGCTCCTGATGCCAACTCGACGGAGTTCAACGCCTTCTCCTCAGTGCCCGTCATCGACCTCCTCCCCGAGCAGCGCGACATCGAGAACAAGGGCGGCACGATGCGCCTCGGCGTCTACCCATGCAAGCTGCTGGCGGGCAGCAGGGCGGCCACCGCCTACGGTGAGGCGCTGATCTACGAGCGCCATCGGCACCGCTTCGAGTTCAACAACCACTATCGCGAGCGTCTTGCTGAGGCGGGCGTCGTCTTTAGCGGCACCTCCCCGAACGGCAGGCTGGTGGAGATCATCGAGCTCCGCGACCATCCCTTCTTCGTCGGCTCGCAGTTCCATCCGGAGTTCCGATCGCGGCCCAACCGCCCCCACCCGCTGTTCCGCGAGTTCATGCACGCCGCCGGTGTGCAGGCGAAAGCCATCGGGAATGAGTCGGGCGCCCGGTTGCAGGTGCGCGGCGTCGTCGAGGGGCGGACCACCACGCTTTAATCAGCGGCGATGGCCGAGACCGTCGTCCCTGACCTGACCGCTCCTCCCGCTCGTGTGGGCCGGGACCGCCACCGCGGCCTCGAGTTGCTGCGCGCGACGGAGGCGGCCGCGCTGTCGGTCGGTCGCTGGCTCGGCCGCGGCGACAAGTCGGGCACTCGCGACGCCGGCCAGCTGGTGATGGAGGAGGCCCTGGTCGGCATGCCCTTCGACGGCCGGGTGGTGATCGGCCCGGAGGGTGGCAACAGCAATCTCGCCCCCGGCCGGCGCATCGGTGTCGGCCGCGATCGTGTCGACCTGGCCATCATCCCCGTCGACGGTCTGAGCCTCGTGTCGCGCGGGCTCAGCCAGGCCCTGAGCATCGCCGCCGCCGCCGAGCCCGGTGGCATCCTCTCACCGCCTCCCGTGGCCTACATGCACAAGATCGCCGTAGGCCCGGCCGCCCGCGGGGCGGTCGACATCGCGGACACCCCGGAGAACAACCTCCGCCGCATTGCCTTCGCCATGGACGTGCAGGTGCAGGACCTCACCGTGATCATGCTCGACCGTCCTCGCCACCAGACGCTCCTCGAGCGCGTTCGCTCGCTGGGGATCCGCGTCGCGCTCATCTCCGACGGCGACGTGGGCGCCGCCATGATGGCCGCCTGGCCGGGCAGCGGCATCGACGTGATGATCGGTTCGGGCGGGACCCAGGAAGCCATCGTCGCCGCCTGCGCGATGCGCTGCCTGGGCGGCGAGCTCCATTGCCGGCCCTGGGTGCGCCACGAGGACGAGGCGGTGGCGGTGCGTGCCGCCGGGCTCGACCCCGAGCAGACGATCACCATGGAGCAGCTCGTCCCCGGGCGCCAGGTAAGCATCGCGGTCACCGGCATCAGCGGAGGAGGGATGCTGCGCGGAGTCCAGTACCACAACTGGTGGGCAGAGACCCACAGCCTGGTGATGCGCGCTCAGAGCGGAACGGTTCGCGAGATCCGCACCAAGCACCACGTGGCGCTGCCCCCAGAGGGAGCCCGCCGCGTGAGGTAAGTAACGAAGGGGGAACTGCATTCCCCCTCGGGCACCCCCCAACTGAGCGGTGTCAGCTCCGGCGACGTGAAGTCGCCGGCGCTGACGGGTTGCACGGGATTTGCTTGAGACAGGCATTCTGTGTAATCATGTAATTATGAAAGCACAGCGAGAGGCGCAGGCCTCCTTCAGCGACGACGAACTGTCCGGCTGGTTCGCGGGACGCATCCCCGACGACCTCTACTCCGGAGCCGCGACCATCACCGGTGACCGCGACGAGATCCTCATCGTGGGAACCATCCCAGAGCCCGAACTGGCGGCCGACGCCAATGACGCGGCGCGCGGCGCGGCCCGCTCCGCTCGCATCTCGCGGTTCCGCGAAGAGACGCGTGAGCGCCGCATCGCGGTGGCCTCCGAGGCCGAACGACTCTTCGGTCGCAAGGTGTCGTGGGGAGCACGCTGCGGGGAGGTCGAGGAGCACTTCACCACCCTGGGTGTCCCTGTCATGACCCGCCTCCGCCTCGGCGACCGGGCGGTCCTCGACACCCTCATCGACGCCGGCGTGGCGCGCAGCCGCAGCGAGGCGCTGGCGTGGTGCGTGCGACTGGTGAGCCGCCACCAGGACGACTGGATCAAGAGCCTACGCGAGGCTCTGACCGCGGTCGAGAAGGTGCGCAGCGAGGGGCCGACCCCCGCCTGAGATGAGCTCGGAGATCCCCACCGGGCCGACCCATGAGTCGCCGATGGACGCCTATTCGCGGGTGGTCAGCGGCGTCGCCGCCGCGCTGGCTCCGTCTGTGGTCAGCCTGCTCGTCGAGCGGCGCACCCGGAGCGGTCGTGGTCGGGCGGGGAGTGGCTCCGCGTGGGTGCTCACGCCCGACGGATACCTGGTGACGTCGGCGCATGTCGTCCACGGCGGGGTGGGTGGCGCGGCGCACACCGCCGACGGTCGCCAGCTCCCCTTCGACGTCGTCGGCGAGGACGCCCTGTCCGACATTGCGGTGGTGCGCGCCGCCGGTGGCGACCTGACGGCGGCCAGCGTCGGCGACGCCGACCGCCTGCAAGTCGGCGAGCTGGTCGTGGCCATCGGCAACCCCCACGGCCTGGCCGGCTCGGTGACCGCCGGCGTGGTCAGCGCCCTGGGGCGATCGCTGCCGACCCGGTCGGAGGGACATCTGCGCCTTGTCGAGAACGTCATCCAGACCGACGCGGCGCTCAACCCGGGCAACTCCGGTGGAGCCCTCGCCGACAGCCGTGGCCGCGTCGTCGGCATCAACACCGCGCTCGCCGGCTACGGCCTCGGCCTCGCAGTGCCGGTCAACGCCACCACGCTGGCGATCATCGCCGCGCTGATGCAGCAGGGCCGGGTGCGTCGCGCGTTCCTGGGGGTGGCCGGGCGGGCGCAGCCGCTGTCTCCGCGCCTGGCCGCCCAGCTGGGCCGGGCGCGGGGCCTGCGCGTGGTGGAGGTGGTGCCCGGCAGTGCCGCCGACGGCGCGGGGCTGCGACCCGGCGACGTCATCATCGAGCTCGACGGCCACGCCGTGCAGACCGCCGGTGACGTGCAGCGTCTGATGATGGCCGAGGTGGTGGATCGCTTCGCCCTGCTCCGGGTGGTCCGGGACGGCGAGGTGCGCACGGTCACGGCCATCCCCGCGGAGCTGCGCGCCGCCTGACGACGGGGTCCGGTCGGACCGGAAATGAGGCGCACGCATAATCCCTGGGATGCGTGTCATCGCCGGGCGGCCCGACGGCTCCATCGAGATCCTCGACGGCTACCGCGCGGCCGCACGCAATGGCCGCGAGTTGGTGGCGCTGGAGATCGACGACCTGCTCCCGCTGCCTGAGGAGGCGACGCTCACCCACCTGCCCGGTCGCCGCCCCGTCGCCATCGACAGCGACGGCGCGGCGGTGGGGGTGGCCGGGGAGTGGCTGGCTGTTGCCGCCGTTCTGCCGGTGGGACACCTGCGCACGCTGTTGCCGGCGACGCTCCGTGAGCCGGCTGCACGCCGCCTGCCGCTCTACGGCTACACCGCGGTCGTGGAGCACGACGGTGAGCTGCTCTGCGCGGCGATGCGCACCGACAGCTTCGCGTGGTGGCAGCCGGCGAGGTACGGGCGCGTCGATCTGCCCGCCGCCGTGCAGGCAGCCCGGGCGGCGCTCCCCGGCAACCGCCTCGTCGACCACCTCGCCCGCTGCGCCCTGGAAAATCGCTGCTACACCGCGCAGAACACCTTCCACCGCCGCTACGAGGGCGCCTTGCCGGCCTCGCCGGCGTGCAACGCCGACTGCCTCGGCTGCATCTCGCTGCAGAGCGACGGAGAGGTGCCCGCACCACAGGACCGGATGCGCTTCGCTCCCACTGCCGACGAGCTGACGGCTCTCGCCGACTGGCACCTTCGTGGCGACGACGCCGCGATCGTCTCCTTCGGCCAGGGCTGCGAGGGCGAGGCGCTCACCCGCGACGACGCGCTCGTGGAGGCCACCCGGCGCATCCGGGAGATGCACCCGAGCGCGACCATCCACGTCAACACCAACGGCAGCAAGCCGCACGTGCTCGAGCGGCTCATCGACGCCGGGCTCAACAGCGTGCGGATCAGCGCGATCTCGTTCAACGACGCCGTGTTCCGCCCGTACTACCGGCCCATCGGCTACGACCTTGACGACGTCATCGCCTGCGGGCGGCTGATGCACGAGCGCGGCGGCCAGGTGTGTCTCAACATGCTCACCTTCCCCGGGGTGACCGACGTGGACCAAGAGGTCGACGCGACGGCGCGCGCGTGCGAGTCGATGGGGGTCGACCAGGTGCAGTGGCGGTCGCTCAACGTCGACCACGACTGGCTGCTCGACGTCCTGCCCGCGCTGCCACCCGGCGCCGGCATCCGTGCCGCCCACCAGCGCATGCGCGAGCTCCTCCCCGGGGTCGAGCACGGCAACTTCACCCGCCCGGTCGGTGCGCTCGTCTGACCCTCGGGGTTCGAATTCAGGCCCCATGGTATGCTGGACTCCGTTCCCACCCCGCTGTTTCCGAGTGCCCATGAAGACCGAGATCCATCCGCAGTATCACCTCGACGCCGTCGTCACCTGCCTGTGTGGCAACACCTTCACGACCGGCTCGACGCTGCCTGAGCTGAAGACCGAGGTGTGCTCCGTCTGCCATCCCTTCTTCACCGGCACGCAGCGCATCATCGACACCGGCGGCCAGGTGGAGCGCTTCCGCCGCCGCGCCGCCGCCAAGACCGGCAAGCAGACCGCCGACGCCGGCTGACCGGCGGCCCGGTCGAGTCACGTCCGTGTCGTCGCCGAGTCAGCGCGCGCGTACAGTGACCGTGATGCGCCGTCCCCGGATCCGCGACATCGTGCTCACCGCCGCTCTCAGCGCGGCCACCGCGCCGCCGCAGATGTTCTTCTACGGTGGCCAGGCGGTGATCGAGGGCGTGCTCATGCGCGGTCGCCACCACTATGCAGTCGCCGCCCGCCGCCCCGACGGCAGCATCACCGTCACCTCGGAGATGCTCAACTCTCGGGTCAACACCAACCCGGTGTGGGCGAAGCCGTTCCTGCGCGGGGTTGCGGGCCTCTACGAGATGCTCGCGCTGGGCATGCGCGCGTTGCAGTGGTCGGCGAACGTGCAGCTCGGTGAGGAGGCCCAGCTCAGCGCCAACACGCTGCGCGGCACGGTGGCTGTGTCGATGGTCTTCGCGCTGGGACTGTTCATCGGTCTCCCCTTGCTCCTGGCCGGCGTCCTGCATCGCGGCTCGCAGAGAAGCGTGGTCGGAGTGCTCATCGAGGGCGCGTTCCGCGCCCTCATCCTCCTTGGCTACCTCGCTCTCATCGGGCGGCTGCGCAGCGTTCGCCGCCTCTTCGAGTACCACGGCGCGGAGCACAAGGCGATCAACTGCCTCGAGTCCGGCGCGGTCGTTGACGTCGCCCACGTGCGTCCATCCAGCCGCCTCCATCCGCGCTGCGGCACCGGCTTCCTTGTGGTGGTGGCGCTGGTGAGCGTCATCGTGTTCGCGCCGCTCGGCGTGCTGCCGATCCCGGTGCGCATCGCCCTGCAGATCGCCCTGGTCCCAGTGGTGGCCGGCATCTCCTACGAGTCCATTCGCGGCCTGGCCCGGATCCGTCACACCACCTTCGGCCGCGTCGCGCTGGTCCCCGTGCTCGCCACCCAGCGGCTGTCCACGCGTGAGCCCGACGACCGTCAGATTGAGGTGGCCATCACCGCCCTGGCGGCGGCGCGCGCCGGCGAGGACTCCGTCAGCGAACTGCACGACGCCACAGCCACCTAACCTTCCCGGCCATGGCAGCCATCGACGATCGCTTGCGCGCGCTCGAAGAACGCTTCGACGAGATCGGGACCCTGCTCGCCCAGCCCGACGTCTACGGTGACGTCGACCGCGTGCAGCACCTCTCCCAGGAGCAGGCACGGCTGCGCGAGGTGGTCGAGACCGGGCGCGCCTGGCGCAGCGCCCACCAGGCCGCGACCGAGGCCGAGGAGTTGCAGCACAACGAGAGCGACCCCGAGATCGTCGCCATGGCAGCGGAGGAGGAGGCGACCCAGCAGCGTCTCGAGGAGGAGGCACATCAGCGGCTGCGCAGCCTGCTCGTCCCCACCGACCCCAACGACGAACGCGACGTCGTCGTGGAGATCCGCGCCGGCACCGGCGGCGACGAGGCGGCTATCTTCGCCGCCGACCTCTTCCGGATGTACAGCCGCTACGCAGAGCGGCAGCGCTGGAACGTCGAGGTGCTGGAGGCGAGCGAGTCCGGGACGCACGGCTTCAAGGAGGTGATCTTCGAGGTGCACGGTCGCGGCGCCTACTCGAAGCTGAAGTTCGAGTCCGGCGTGCACCGCGTCCAACGCGTCCCGGAGACGGAGTCGCAGGGCCGCATCCACACGTCGGCGGCGTCCGTGGTCGTGCTTCCCGAGGCCGACGAGGTCGAGGTGACCATCGCCGAGAACGAGCTGAAGATCGACGTCTACCGCAGCACCGGACCGGGCGGGCAGAGCGTCAACACCACCGATTCGGCGGTGCGCATCACCCACCTGCCCACCGGCCTGGTCGTGACCTGCCAGGACGAGAAGTCCCAGATCAAGAATCGCGCCAAGGCGCTGCGCGTGCTCCGGGCCCGGCTCTACGACATCGCCCAGGCCGAGCGCGATGCCGAGCTGCGGGCGACCCGCAGGTCCGCCGTGGGCAGCGGCGACCGCAGCGAGAAGATCCGCACGTACAACTATCCGCAGTCGCGGATCACCGATCATCGCATCCACCTCGACGTGTTCCAGCTCCCCAAGGTCATGGACGGTGAGCTCGACCTCCTCATCGAGCCGTTGGCCCAGGAGGATCAGGCCCGCCGGCTGCTCGAGGACGACGGCGATGACTGAGCGCCCACGCCGCGGAGCGCACCCTCCCCGGTGAGCCCGCTGCGCACCGTCATGGAGGTGGTGCGGCTCAGCACCGGCTACCTCGAGAGCCACGGGAGCAGCTCGCCTCGACTCGACGCCGAGCTGCTGGCGGCGACGGCCCTGCGGATTCGCCGGCTCGACCTGTACCTGCAGTTCGACCGACCGCTGGAGGAGGAGCAGCTGAGCGCCATCCGCGAGCTGGTGCGCCGCCGCGGCGACGGCGAGCCCGTCGCCCACATCACCGGCGAGCGCGAGTTCTACGGACGGCCGTTTGCCGTCTCAGCGGACGTCCTCATCCCCCGGCCGGAGACCGAGACGCTCGTCCAGCTCGCCCTGCAACGCGCTCGCGGCCAGGCCCACGATGGCGACGGGCTGCGCATCGCCGACATCGGCACCGGCAGCGGCTGCGTCGCCATCACGCTGGCCGCCGAGCTGCCCGGCGCAGCGGTGACCGCGACCGACGTCAGCGACGCGGCGCTCGCCGTCGCAGCCACCAACCTCCGCCGCCTCGGGCTCACCGAGCGCGTCGCGCTGCTGCGCGGCTCCTGGTGCGACCCACTCCAGGGTCGGGCCGACCCACTCCAGGGTCGGGCCTTCGACATCGTCGTCTCCAACCCACCCTACGTGCCCTCTGCCGAGTTGGACGGCCTGGCGCGCGACGTGCGTGACCATGAGCCGGCGCTGGCGCTCGACGGCGGAACGGACGGGCTCGAGGCCTACCGGGGGCTGCTGCCCTCGATCGCCACGGTCCTCGCGCCGGGCGCGTGGGCCGCGGTGGAGATCGACATCCGGGAGGCCGCCGCGGTGGAGGCGCTGGGACGCGAGGCGCTGGGCGGATCGGCGCGCCCCAGCGTGCACAACGACCTCAGCGGTCGGCCGCGGGTGGTGGCGTTCGAGATCATCAAATGATGACCGCTGACAGGGAGACCGGCGCCTCGAACGCGCTGCACGCCGCGCTGGCGGCCGTGCGCGGCGGTGCGGTGATCGCCGTCGCCACCGACACCGTGTACGGCCTCGCCTGTGACCCCGCCAACGCGGCCGCCGTGGACCGGGTCTATGTGATCAAGGGACGGCCGGCCGGGATGGAGCTCTCTCTGCTCGCCGGCGACGCGGCCGACCTCGACGACCTGGTGCGCTGGACCGCGATCGCCGAGCATCTCGCAGAGGCCTTCTGGCCCGGCCCGCTCTCCCTGGTGCTGCCGATCGGCGTGCGCGGTCTCGCCGTCCCGAGGCGGGGGGGCACCGTGTCAGTGCGCGTGCCTGACCACGACCGCCTTCGTGACCTGCTGCGCGAGAGCGGTCCGTTGGCGAGCACCAGCGCCAACCGCCACAGGGCGCCGCCATTGACGCAGGCGGCTGCAGTGCGCCGCGAATTCGGTGCTGAGATCGGCGCGGTGCTGGCGGGTGGCCGCCCTCGCGGCAGTGCCTCCACTATCATCGACTGCAGCGTGACGCCACCGCGCGTCCTGCGCGACGGGCCGATCGACAGCCACAGGCTCAGGGAATTCGTGCAGGGCTGACCACGAGCCCCCGCGTTCCAGCGCCAGGAGGTCGATGACAGGATGGCAGTGCAGCAGCAGGCGGGCACCGGCGTCGAGAGCGGATTCACCGCCAAGCCCGCGCTCCGGGCCACCGATCCCGAGGTGGCTGCGCTCCTGGATGACGAGCTCACCCGCCAGGAGGAGACGCTCGAGCTGATCCCCTCGGAGAACCTGGCGTCGGTGGCGGTCCTCGAGGCGCTCGGGTCGTGGCTCAACAACAAGTACGCCGAGGGCGTCCCCGGCAAGCGCTATTACGGCGGATGCCAGGTGGTCGACAAGGTGGAGAACCTGGCGCGCGACCGCTGCAGGGAGCTCTTCGGTGCCGACCACGCCAACGTCCAGCCGCACTCCGGGTCCCAGGCGAACACCGCCGTCTACGCCAGCGTTCTCAAGCCCGGTGACACGGTGCTCGGCATGGCGCTCGACCAAGGCGGCCACCTCACGCACGGGTCGCCGGTGAACTTCAGCGGGAAGCTCTACAACTTCGAGGCGTACACGGTGAGCGACGCCAACGGGCGCATCGACTATGACGAAGTCCGCGGCCGCGCGCACGAGGTGGCGCCGTCGCTCATCGTTGCCGGTTACAGCTCGTATCCACGCCTCCTGGACTTCGCCGCCTTCGAGGACATAGCCCGCGACGTGGGCGCCCTGCTCATGGTCGACATGGCGCACTTCGCTGGGCTGGTCGCGGGCGGCGCGCACCCGTCGCCGGTGCCGTACGCCGACTTCGTCACGTTCACCACGCACAAGACGCTGCGCGGACCGTGGGGCGGCGTCATCCTCTGCAGGGCCGAGCACGCCGATGCCATCGACAAGTCAGTGTTCCCGGGGACCCAGGGCGGGCCTCAGATGCACACCATCGCGGCCAAGGCGGTGATGTTCCAGCAGTGCCTGCAACCCGAGTTCCGCGCCTACGCGCGCCAGGTAGTTACCAATGCGGCGGCGCTGGCGCGCGGCCTTACCACGCGAGGCATCGAGTTGGTCACCGGCGGGACCGACAACCACCTGATGGTCATCGACCTGCGTCCATTCGGGGTGCGCGGGCGGGCCGCGCAGAGCGGCTTCGACGAGGTGGGCATCACCATGAATGCCAACGGGTTTCCCAACCACGGGGCCACCGCGTACAACCCCAATGGGCTGCGCCTGGGCACCCCGTCCGTGACCACGCGCGGGATGCGCGAGGCGGAGATGGACGAGATCGCCGACATGATCGCGGAGATGCTCAGGGACTTCGACGACGTCACCGTTCACGCCCAGGTGCGTGAGCGCAGCCTCGCTCTCTGCAGGCGGTTCCCGCTGCCCTATCGCGTCTGATGGGATCCGCCGGCTGGCTGCCCGCCCTGCCTCCGTTCCTGCTGGCCAGCGTCGTCACCATGATCCTCATCCCCGCCACCATGCTGCTGGCGAGGCGGGTGGGGGCCGTCGCCGAGCCCGATGCCGACCGTCACCTGCACCGCCAGTCGACTCCGCGCCTCGGCGGTTTGGCGTTGTTCGGTGGGTTCACGGTGGCCCTGCTGGTGTTCGGGGGACCGGTGAGCGACCGCTGGCAGGTGGTCGGCGTCACCGCGGCGATCACCGTGGCGATGCTCATCGACGACATTCTCGACCTCCCCTGGAACGCCAAGCTGGCGATTGAGCTGGGGGCCGGCGTCCTCGTCGCCGCGCTGGGCATCACCATCAACTTCTTCGCGGTCCCCGGTGGCCACGGGCCCTCGCTCGTCGAGCTGGGCTGGCTGGCGGCTCCGATCACGGCGATCTTTGTGCTCGGCATGGAGGTGTCGATCAACCTCCTCGACGGCTCCGACGGGGTCGCCGCCGGGGTGGTCGGCATCGTCGCCACAGTGCTCCTGCTTGCGGCAGTCAACCGCATCCAGGGGCCCGCTGACGTGCAGAACGGCGTGATCATCCTGAGCGGAGCCCTGATGGGCTGCTGCACCGGGTTCCTGTTCTTCAACCTGCCGCCCGCGCGCGTCTTCATGGGTGACACGGGCAGCCACTTCCTCGGCGTGGCGCTGGCGGTGATCAGCGTCCTCGGCGTCGCCAAGATTGCCGTGGCTCTGGCGCTGTTCGTCCCGCTCATCGCCCTCGGTCTGCCCATCGGCGACACGGCGTTCGCGATCGTGCGCCGCCGCCGCGCCGGGCGCAGCGCCACCGATCCCGACGCCGGCCATCTGCATCACCGCATGCTGGCCACGGGAATGAGCCCGATGGAGACCGCGCTCACCTTCTACCTGATGACCGCCATCCTGGGCTGCGTGGCGCTGTTCGTGTTCGGGCACCGGCGCATCCTCGACGTCGCCCTGGCGCTCCTGGTGGTCGCGCTCGTCGGCCTGCTCTGGCGCAGCCGCCGTCGCCGCCCGGAGGTCGACTCCGATGGTTTCCTGGTGGTGCGTGGACGGCCCAGCGCGCCGGCGCGCGTGCGCCGCGGTGGGGAGGCGGACTGAGTCGCGAGTGACCAAGCACGGAGGGGATGGCCCGAAATCGGGGGCCGGAATCAGCTATGCGGACATGCTCGGCCTCGGTGTCGCCCTCGCCGTTGCGGTGGTCATTCCCCTGTTGCTCGGCCTGTGGTTGGGAGGTCTCGCAGGGGCCCAGACGTTCGGGGTCCTCGCGGGGGTCGCTCTTGGTATCGTTGCGGCGGGCTGCGTCCTGTACCTGAGGTTGAGGCGGTATTGGTGATCTCGAAAAGCGTTTCCGCGCGGCCGGCGCATGTCGTCCGGTCGGCGGCGCTGGCATGCCTGGCTGCTGCCGTGGCATGCGCGCTGGTCGGCACCATCGTCGGCCATCCAACGTTTGGACTTGGCCTCGCGACGGGGCTCGCCGTCGGGGCAGGCAACGGCTACGCGGCTGAGCGCCTCTTCTCCGTGGGGGTGCCATTCATCGCCACGAGCATGTTGCGAATCATCGTGCTGACCCTGGTCGCGCTGGTGGCCGGCCTGGTGTTCGGGTTCGGTCCCGCCGTGCCGGTCGTCGCGGGCCTGGCCCTCGCACAACTGGTCCTCGCCGGCAGCGCCATGGTCGAGTCGGTGCGCCGATGACGTTCGCGATGCTCCTCGACACGGGGCCGACGGTCACCCAGCCCAGCACGGCGATATGCAACTCGCCTCCGTTGCTGACCAACCCCATCACCGTCTCGGCGTGCGACCTCAACCACGACACCCTGATCAGCAGCGCCTTCGCCATCGTCGTCACCCTGATCATCGTGTTTGCGGTGGCCAGGCACGTGGTTCCGGGGGTTCCCGGAAAGGTGCAGATGGTCCTGGAGCTGTTCCTCGACTACGTCAAGGGGCTGGTCCGCGACTCGGTGGGCGAGGGTTCTGATTTCATCATCCCCATCGCGGCCACCATCGGCCTGTACATCCTCGTGGCCAACTGGATCGCTTTCCTGCCGCTGGCCCATCCGCTTCAGCCGGCGGCGGCGGACCTGAATCAGACGCTGGCCATGGCAGTGGTGGTCGTCGGCGTCGTCCAGGTGTACAGCTTCAAGGTGCTGGGCTTCCGCGGATACTTCCGTCGCTTCACCAAGCCCTTCGAGTTCAACTGGGCATTCCGAATCGTGTTCATCCCGCTCAACCTCATCGAGGAGGTCGTCAAGCCGATCACCCTCTCGCTGCGACTGTTCGGCAACATCTTCGCCGGCCTGGTGATGGTCGAGCTGCTCAGTCAGCTGCCGATCTTTCTCGCCTGGTTGCCGGTCGCGGTCTGGAAGGTGTTCGACGTCCTCTTCATCGGCGCCATCCAGGCGTTCATCTTCATGCTTCTCACCGTCATCTATTTCGAAATGGCCCGCGAGGGGTTGGAAGAAGAGGGGCACCACGGCGCTCAGGCCGCTGCCCACGCATAGGCACTAGGGAGGCACCATGAACCACGCTATCGCCCTGGCAGGGGCGCTGATCGGAGCCGGTATCGCGCTCGGTGGTGGCGCCATCGGCGCGGCCATCGGAGACGGGCTGGCCGGCAACGCGGCCATTCAGGGGCAGGCCCGCCAACCAGAGGCAGCCGGCGCACTGCGCGTCACCATGTTCCTCATCATCGGCCTGGTCGAAGCCATGTACTTCATCAACGTGGTCTTCGTCTTCATCCTCATCGGCGACGCCAAGATCACCTAGATGAGACCGATGGTCGCGGACGCCAGCCTCCTGGAGATCAACGTCACCTTTGTCGTCGAGGTGATCGCGTTCGTCGCGCTGCTGCTCGCGCTGCGGCGGTGGGCGTATCCCAGGATCATGGCTGCCGCGGAGAGCCGCCAGCAGTTGATCGCGCGCAACCTCTCGGAGGCCGAGCGGAACCGCCAGGAGGCGTCAGCGGCCCTGGAGGACGTCAGCCGCCAGATCGAGGACGCCCGCGCCCAGGCGCGCGAGATCATCGACCGCGCCCACAAGGCCGCCGTCCTGGAGACCGAGGAGCTGGCCCGCAAGGGACGGCGCGAGGCCGAGGCTCAGCTGCAGCGAGCCCGCTCGGAGATCGCCACCGAGCGCGACAAGGCGATCCAGGAGATCCGCGCCGAGGTGGGCACCCTGGTGGTCTCGGCGGCGAGCCGCGTGCTCGGCCAGGCCATCGACAGCCGCACCCATTCGCGGCTGATCGAGGAGTCCCTGGCACAGGTGGACTCGAGCAACGGCAACGGCAGCGGGGCCAACTGAGTGGCGTCCTCTATCGGCCGCCGCTACGCGCAGGCCTACTTCGACCTGGCCCGCGAAGCAAAGAAGATTCAGCAGCGACGTGAGGACCTGGCGCGCGCGGTGGAGACGCTCGCCAACCCGGAGGTAGCGGACGCGCTCGTCAACCCGCGCCTCACCCTGGCCGATCGAACCCGGCTTGCGCTCGACCTTCTCGAGGGCGTGGGCGACCCGGCGCGCAACCTGGTGCGCCTGATCATCCAGCGCGGTCGCATCGCCGTGCTCCGCGACATCCTCGAGGCGTGCGACACCCTCACGGACCGCGACAGTGGAGTCATCCGCGCCGAGGTGGTGACCGCGATCCCGGTCGACCCGGAACTGAAGAAGCACATCGGCTCCGTTCTCGGCGACAAGCTCGGCGCAGCGGTGCAGACCGAGGTTCGACAGGACCCGGAGATCATCGGCGGACTGGTCATCCGCATCGGCGACCGGGTCATCGACACCAGCGTGCGCACCCGGCTCCAGCAGCTCCGGACGGCGCTCGTCTGATGCGCTCCGTGCCTCTCAATCCCACCGCGCCGCCGCGCGCATAACGACAGAGGAACCACAACAGAATGGCCATACGCAGTGACGAGATCGGCGAGATCCTCAAGCAGAGGATCGCCAGCTTCGACGCCCCCGTGGTGGACGCGCACGAAGGGGTGATCACCTCGGTCGGCGACGGCATCGCGCGAATCTACGGGCTCGAGGAGGCGATGGCCGGCGAGCTGCTCGAGTTCCCCGCCCCCCCCGGCGGGCAGCCTGTGCTCGGGCTCGCGCTCGACCTCAGAGAGGACGGCGTGGGTGCGGCGATCATGGGCGAGTACGAGCACCTCCAGGAGGGCGACACCGTCCGCACCACCGGACGCGTCGCCGAGGTGCCGGTCGGCGACGAGCTCATCGGTCGCATCGTCAACGCGCTCGGCGAGCCGCTCGACGGCAAGGGGCCCGTCGAGACCTCGAAAAATCTTCCCATCGAGAACGTCGCGCCCGGTGTCATGTTCCGCCAGGCGGTGACCACGCCCATGCAGACAGGCATCAAGGCCATCGACGCCATGTTTGCCATCGGCCGTGGCCAGCGCGAGCTGATCATCGGTGACCGCCAGACCGGCAAGACCCAGGTGGCTCTCGACGCCATCATCAACCAGAAGGACAGCGGCATCATCTGCATCTACGTCGCTGTCGGCCAGCGGCGCCAGACCGTGGCCCAGGTGGCCGCCCGCCTCGAGGAGGCCGGCGCGCTCCAGAACACCATCATCGTCGCTGCCACCGCCAGCGACCCGGCACCGATGCAGTTCATGGCTCCGTATGCGGGGTGCGCCATGGGCGAGTTCTTCATGCAGAAGGGCAAGCACGCGCTGATCGTGTACGACGACCTCAGCAAGCACGCCCAGGCGTACCGCCAGCTCTCGTTGCTGCTGCGTCGGCCACCGTCGCGTGAGGCGTATCCAGGCGACGTCTTCTACCTGCACTCGCGCCTGCTCGAGCGCGCTGCGCGCATGAGCGACAAGGAGGGCGGGGGCACCCTGACCGCCCTGCCGATCATCGAGACGCAGGCCAACGACGTGTCGGCGTACATCCCCACCAACGTCATCTCCATCACCGACGGCCAGATCTTCCTGGAGACGGACCTGTTCAACGCGGGCATCCGGCCCGCCATCAACGTCGGCATCTCCGTCTCGCGCGTCGGCTCGGCGGCGCAGACCAAGGCCATGAAACAGGTCGCCGGGCAGCTCAAGCTCGACCTCGCTCAGTACGGCGAGCTGCGCGCCTTCGCGCAGTTCTCCGCAGACCTCGACAAGCGCACCCGCGCCACCCTGGACCGCGGCCAGCGCATGACCGAGCTGCTCAAGCAGCCGGCCAACTCGCCAGTCCCCTTCGCCCAGCAGGTGGTCGCCATCTACGCCGGCACCAAGGGATACATCGATGACGTGCCCGTCGAGCGCGTCGGTGAGTTCGAGAAGGGGCTGCTGCGCTTTCTCGGCAGCGACTACCCCGACATCGAGAAGGACATCACCGAGAAGCAGGAGCTCACCGCGGACACCGAGAAGGCGCTGGCCGCAGCGATCGAGAAGTTCAAAGAGAGCTTCGCCGGATAGATAGATGGCATCTCTTCGCGACCTGCGTCGACGCATCAAGAGCGTCAAGAACACGCAGAAGATCACCAAGGCGATGGAGCTGGTCGCCGCTGCCAAGATGCGGCGCGCCCAGGAGCGGGTGGAAGCCGCGCGCCCTTACGCCGAGGAGATCAGCAATGTCATCGCCGACATCTTCAAGCGCGACCCGGAGTACAAGCACCCCTACCTCGAGGTGCGTGAGGTGCGCAACCGGCTGGTGGTCCTGGTCACGTCGGACCGCGGGCTGGTGGGGGCGCTCAACAGCAACAACATCCGCCTGGCGCTGCGCGAGATGAACGAATCACCGGGCGGCGCCTCGGTGGTCACCATCGGCCGCAAGGGTCGCGACATGATGCGACGGCTGCGCCGCGATCTCGTCGCCGATCGCAGCGGCCTCGGCGACCGGCCGTCGATGGGCGACATCCTCCCCGCGATCCGCGTCGCCATGGAGCAGTACGAGAACGGCGACGCGGACCAGGTCGACCTGGTGTACGCGCGGTTTATCAGCGCCGGGCGCCAGGTGGCCACGGCACGCCGGCTGCTGCCGCTCGAGGTGCCGGAGGCGACGAGTGAGCTGGCGGCGGACTTCGTCTATGAGCCGGAGCCCAAGGACGTTCTCGACGCGCTCCTGCCGCGGTACGTGGAGTCGCAGATCTACCAGGCCGTGCTCGAGAACCTCGCCAGCCAGATGGCGGCCCAGATGGTTGCGATGCGCAACGCCTCCGACAACGCCAACGACCTGATCACCGATCTCACGCTCACCGCCAACACGGTGCGGCAGAGCGCGATCACGACCGAACTGATGGAAATCGTCGGCGGCGCAGCCGCCTTGGCGGGCTGAGACCCGAACCGCAAGGAGAGCAGAGATGGCAGTCGCCGCCAAGAAGAACGCCAAACAACAGGGCGTCGGCACCGGCACGGTGGTTCAGGTCATCGGACCTGTCGTCGACGTGGAGTTCGAGGGCGACCGCCTGCCCGACATCTACTACGCGCTGGAGCGCATCCGCGAGGACAAGACCCGCCTCGTGCTCGAGGTGCAGCAGAACCTCGGCAACAGCACGGTGCGCACCATCGCGATGAACACTACCGACGGGCTCCGTCGCGGGGACACGTTCGAGGACACCGGCGCGCCGATCCAGGTGGCGGTGGGTCGCAAGACGCTGGGACGGATGTTCAACGTTATCGGTGAGCCCATCGACGGTAAACCGGCGCTGAAGGACGCGCCGCTGGCGTCGATCCACCGGCTGGCGCCGCCAATTGACGAGCAGTCGACCGACCAGGAGATCCTCGAGACCGGCATCAAGGTCATCGACCTGATCTGCACGTTCAGCAAGGGCTCGAAGATCGGCCTGTTCGGCGGAGCCGGGGTCGGGAAGACGGTCATCGTGCAGGAGATGATCAACAACATCGCCAAGGAGCACGGCGGTTTCTCGGTGTTCGCCGGCGTCGGTGAGCGCACTCGAGAGGGTCGCGACCTGTACGGCGAGATGGAGGAGTCCGGGGTCCTCGACAAGACGGCGCTGGTCTTCGGTCAGATGAACGAGCCGCCGGGAGCGCGCGCCCGCGTGGGGCTCACCGGCCTGACCATCGCCGAGCACTTCCGTGACGAGGAGAAGTCCGACGTCCTCCTCTTCATCGACAACATCTTCCGCTACACGCTGGCCGGCGCCGAGGTCTCGGCCCTGCTCGGGCGCATGCCCAGCGCGGTCGGCTACCAGCCTACGCTGGGCACGGAGATGGGTGACCTGCAGGAGCGGATCACCTCGACCAAGGACGGTTCGATCACCTCAGTGCAGGCCGTGTACGTGCCCGCCGACGACTTCACCGACCCGGCGGTGGCGACGACCTTCGCCCATCTCGGCTCGACGGTGGCGCTGAGCCGCGCCCTCACCGAGATCGGCATCTATCCCGCGGTGGACCCGCTCGACTCGTTCAGCCGCGCGCTCGATCCGACCGTGGTCGGCGACGGGCACTACCGCGTCGCCCAGGGCGTCAAGCGCGTGCTCCAGGAGTACAAGGAGCTCCAGGACATCATCGCCATCCTCGGTCAGGAGGAACTGACCGACGACCAGAAGGTGACCGTCCAGCGCGCCCGTCGCGTGCAGCGCTTTCTCTCGCAGCCGTTCTCGGTCGCGCAGCAGTTCACCGGCCGCGAGGGCAAGTACGTCCCGCTCGAGGAGACAGTCCGCGGTTTCGCCGAGATCCTCGACGGCAAGCACGACGACCTTCCCGAGGATGCCTTCTACATGGTCGGCACCATCGACGAGGCCGTGGAGAAGGCCAAGGAACTCGGTGGCGGCGAGGACGAGGACGCCCCCGACGACAAGGACAAGGCCGTCGGCCCCGAAGGCGAGGCCGAGGGCGAGAACGAGGAGTCGCAGGACGGCGAGGCCAAGGACAAGCAGCCCAAGGGCGAGGCGAAAGCCGACGACGGCGCCAAGGCGGCGACCAAGGACACCACCGAAACCAAGGACACCAAGGCCGAGTCCACCGACGGCGCCGCGACGGCCGACAAGGGTGAGGCGGCTCCCGCCGAGGACGGTGAGCAGCAGCCTGCCAAGACCGCCGACGAGAAGCAGGCCGACAGCGGGTCTGACAAGAAGGAGACGACAACAGTCGCCAAGTCGAAGGCCGACGGGGAAAAGAACGCCGACCCCAAGGCGAAGTCCAAGCCCACCGCGAAGGCGGGGGAGAAGGACCAGCCGGAGAAGGGGAAGACCAGCTAGGTGGCCAACAAGCTGCAGGTCGAGCTGCTCACTGCCGAGGGGCACGTGCTCAGCGAGGAAGCGGACTTCGTGGTCGCCCCCGGGCTCGAGGGCGACCTCGGCGTGCTGCCGCGGCACATCCCGCTGCTGACCCCGCTGCGCACCGGCGAGATCATGGTGCGCAACGACGGCCAGGAGCAGTACTTCTTCGTTGGCGGCGGATTCCTGGAGGTCACGCCTGAGAAGGTGGTGATCCTCGCCGACGTGGCCGAACGTGCCGAGGACATCGACGAGGCCGCGGCCGAGGAGGCACGCAAGGCAGCGCAGGACGCGCTGGCGCAGGACGAGAGCGACGTGCAGGCGGCGGTGCAGCTCGAGCACTCCATCTTCCGCCTGCGGGTTGCCGAGATCCGCCGCCATCATCACCGCGACCGCCGCGGCGACCAGGGCGGCTGAGGGTCAGATCGCGCGCATCCGGTTGTTGCGCGGGTTGTGTTCGACCTCGGCCAGGCCCAACCGTTCCAGCAGCGGCGGTAGGTACATCCCGAACCGTCCGCGCAGACCCTTCTTCAGCCCGTACCAGCCACCGACCGGGTTGTCGGGTGAACGGCCCCAGGCTTCGACGGTGCCCTCGGCGGCCGGCTTCTGCTCATCGGCGCTCCCCAGCGGCACCCAGTCGCCCTGGCTCTTCAGCCAGGCGTGGAGATCCTCGATGCAGCTGAGGTGGTATCGCAGCTGGGTGGTGCCGACCTGGCAGACGAGCGCCGGCGGATCGAGGCTCTCGTCTCGATACATCGCGTACTCGGACGAGCCGCTCGGGGTGGTCAGCAGCCAGGGAACGTCCCTGGTGCCCTCTCGTTTGTCCGAATCGCCGGCCATGACTCACCTCACTGTGCCGCTGAATCGCGCCGCGCAGTCTATCTCTGTAGGCTTGCCCGGCCATGGACAGTCCTCCGGGTCTCGACCTCGACGCGCTGACATCGTTCCTGCAATCGCACGGCGTGTCGACGGCCGGAGACCTCAGTGGGGAGGTGATCGCCGGCGGCCGCTCGAACCTCACCTATTCAGTGACCGATGGTGCGCATCACTGGGTGGTGCGGCGTCCGCCGCTGGCCCACGTCCTGCCCACCGCCCATGACATGACGCGGGAATGGCGCGTGATCAGCGCCTTGCAGGACACAGAGATCCCCGTGCCCGGGGCGGTCGTCATGTGTGAGGACGCGACGGTCATGGGCGCGCCCTTCTACGTGATGGACTTCGTCGACGGCCACGTCGTGCGCGACCGTCTACCCGCAGAGTGGCCGGCCACGGCGGCCACCCGCGAGGCCATGTCGGCGGCGCTGGTGGACACGCTGCTCACCCTGCACGCGCTCGACCCTGACGCCATCGGACTCGGTGATTTCGGCCACCCGCAAGGGTTTCTCGAGCGCCAGGTGCGACGCTGGTGGCGGCAGTGGGAGGGGTCGAAGACGCGGGAGCTGCCGGCCATCGATGAACTGCATCGCCGTCTCCTCGAGGCCATCCCGGCACAGTCGGCTGCGGGCATCGTCCACGGCGACTACCGCTTCGACAACGTCATCTACGCCCCCGAGGACCCCGGCCGCATCGACGCCGTCGTCGACTGGGAGATGAGCACCGTGGGCGACCCGCTGTGTGACCTCGGGCTGCTTGTCGTGTACTGGGTGACCGACCCCGGCGAGGCGGCGGCCTCGGCGCTTCCCGGCGGACGCGTCAGCCTCGGTGAGGGATTCCCGAACCGCGAGCAGATGCTCGCGCGGTACGCCG
Organism: Candidatus Aeolococcus gillhamiae; assembly: GCF_016464765.1. Lineage (NCBI taxonomy): Bacteria > Bacillati > Candidatus Dormiibacterota > Candidatus Dormibacteria > Candidatus Aeolococcales > Candidatus Aeolococcaceae > Candidatus Aeolococcus > Candidatus Aeolococcus gillhamiae. The sequence continues at coordinate 62,149 of NZ_JAEKNS010000146.1, forward strand.
CGAGAAGTGATCGTGACCTCTCCAACCTCGAGTGGTACGTCGCGCTCGGACACTACAAGCTGGCGATCATCGCCGAGGGGATCAACGCTCGGTTTCTCCTCGGGATGACGGTCGGCGAGGGATTCGAGACCATGGGACCGGCGGTTCCGCTGATCGTCGACCGGGCCTTGGAACGGGCGAGCGCATCCGGCCTCGCCGGGCTCTCAGGAGGAGGCTGATGGACTTCGCATATTCGCCGCGCGTCGTGGAGCTGCGCGAACAGCTCTGGGACTTCATGAACACGCACGTGTTCCCTGCCGAGGAGCGCTACTTCGCGGAGTTCTCGGCGGCGACCGTGCCGCACCACATTCCCGCCGTGATGGATGAGCTCAAGGCCGAGGCCCGCTCTCGCGGTCTGTGGAACCTGTTCCTTCCCGACGAACGCTTCGGCGCCGGGCTCACCAACCTCGAGTACGCGCCGCTGGCCGAGATCACCGGGCACAGCCTGATCGCCCCTGAGGCGATCAACTGCTCGGCGCCCGACACCGGCAACATGGAGGTCCTCGCCCTCTTTGGCTCGCCGGAGCAGCAGGAGACCTGGCTCAAGCCGCTGCTGGCCGGCGAGATCCGCTCCTGCGTCGCCATGACCGAGCCCGACGTGGCCAGCAGCGACCCGACCAACATCAGCACCCGCATCGAGCACGACGGCGACGAGCTGATCATCACCGGACGCAAGTGGTGGACCAGCGGCGCCGCGCACCCCATGGCCAGGGTCTCGCTGCTCATGGGTCTCAGCGACCCGGACGCGGAACCTCATCGGCGCCACTCGTTCGTCCTCGTGCCCATGGACGCCGACGGCGTGCGCGTCGTTCGCCAGCTGCAGGTGTTCGGGTATGACGATCCGGGCGCCCATTGCGAGGTGATGTTCGACGAAGTGCGCGTCCCCGCCGCCAACCTCATCGGCGAGCGCGGCGCCGCTTTTGCCATCGCCCAGGCGCGGCTGGGGCCGGGAAGGATCCACCACTGCATGCGTGTCATTGGCACTGCCGAGCGAGCGCTGGCGTTGATGTGCGAGCGCGCCCGGACGCGAACCGCGTTCGGCAAGCTGCTCGCCGAGCAGGGCGTGGTGCAACAGGCGATCGCGCGGTCGCGAGTCGAGCTCGAGCAGGTGCGCCTCCTCTGCCACAAGGCCGCATGGTTGATGGACACGCAGGGAACCAAGGGGGCGCGCGCGGAGATCGCCGCCATCAAGGTGGCCGCGCCCCAGGTGGCCTGCGACGTCGTCGACCGCGCCATCCAGGTGCATGGAGGTGCGGGGATGAGCAACGACCTGCCGCTGGCGCGCATGTACGCGTGGACCCGCGCCCTGCGCATCCTCGACGGCCCCGACGAGGTGCACCTGCAGTCGATCGCGCGCCACGAGCTGCGCAAGTCCGCCGGCTGACCCGTCGGTCAGACGGTTACTTCAGGCAGTTTCCGACGGCAGTCTTGTACCCGGTTCCGGACGGATCGGTGGCCTGGCTCACGTTGAGCTGGGCGCGGATGAGGCAGCGTTGCAGCCCGTTGGCCGCGGTGTACTGGTCGCGTGACTGGGTGGTGGCGGAGAGCACGAACCACGTCGCCACCAGCTGCGCGATCACGATGACCAGGATGGCCCCAAGAAGCAGCACCGCGTTGCTCGGTCGGGCACGGCCGTTGCTGCGCACGGTCACGTCGCCGGCGTCGCTGCCGAGCGCCGCTCCACCATCGTCGGTGGTGGACACACCGTGGTCGAGTGGCGCGGCCAGCTCGCTGTCGCCGTCGCCGGGGCGGGTCACTTCGGTCATGCCACAGTCACCTCGTTGAGCAGATAGACGTCCTGGACGGCGTTGAGCAGCTCGATACCCTCGGCGGTGGGCCGCTGAAATGCTTTGCGCCCGGTGATCAGTCCGGCACCGCCGGCGCGCTTGTTGATGACTGCCGTGCGAACCGCCTCAGCCAGGTCGCTCGTGCCCTTGGATTCGCCGCCGCTGTTGATGAGCGGCGAGCGGCCGGAGAAGCAGTTGAGCAGCTGGTAGCGAGTCAGGTCGATGGGGTTGTCGCTGGAGAGCTTGTCGTACACGGCCGGCGCGGTCTTGCCGAAGTTGACCGCGGTGAACCCCCCGTTGTCGGTCGGCAGCTTCTGCTTGATGATGTCGGCCTGGATGGTCACGCCGAGGTGGTTGGCCTGGCCGGTCAGGTCGGCGGCGGTGTGGTAGTCGACGCCGTCCTTCTTGAAGGCGTCGTTGCGCAGGTAGCACCAGAGGACCGTGGCCATGCCCAGCTCATGCGCCTCGTGGAACGCCTCCGTCACCTCCTGCAGCTGGCGCATCCCCTCCGCAGAGCCGAAGTAGATGGTCGCTCCAACCGCCACGGCTCCCATCTCCCAGGCCTGGTGGACGTCGCCGAACATCACCTGGTCGAAGCGGTTGGGGTAGGTGAGCAGTTCGTTGTGGTTGAGCTTGACGATGAACGGGATGCGGTGCGCCCAGCGCCGGGCCACCGAACCGAGCACACCGAAGGTCGAGGCCACTGCGTTGCAGCCGCCCTCCACGGCGAGCTCGACGAGCTTCTCGCCGTCGAAGTAGGCGGGATTGGCGGCGAACGAGGCGCCCGCGGAGTGCTCGATGCCCTGGTCGACCGGGAGGATGGAGAGGTACCCGGTGCCGGCGAGCCGGCCGTGGTCGAAGAGGGCCTGCAGGCTGCGCAGGACGCGAACGTTGCGGTCGCTCGACGAGACCACCCGATCGACGAAGTCGGGCCCGGGAAGGTGGAGCAGGTCCCTAGACACCGTTTCGCAACGGTGCTCGAGGAGTTCCTGAGCGTCGCTGCCTAGCAGGCTCTCGATCCGACCGAGCGGGGTTGTCGTCGCCGTCGCCATCGCCATCGCGTGTCTCTCCCTTGCTGCGTTCTTCGGGGTCAGTTTCGCCGATCTGTCGGCGGCCGTGCCCGCTCCCGGGCGCAGAACGGACCCTCGCTCGGATACGTTTACGCCGCTGATGGACCTCCTGCGCATCTCCGGGCCTACACCACTCCAGGGCACCGTCTCGATCTCTGGGAGCAAGAACGCCGCCCTTCCGGTGATGGCCGCATCTCTGCTCACCGATCAGGTACTCGAGCTGCGCAACGTGCCCGACATCGAGGACATCGAGGCGATGGCCTCGATGCTGCGCCACCTGGGCGTCGCCGTCGACCGCCTGTCGCCCTCCTCGTGGCGCCTCCACGCCGCCGAGGTGCGCTCCGTCGAGGTTGGCGCGGACCTCACCCGGCGGATGCGCGGCTCCTTCCTGCTCCTCGGGGCACTCATCGCCCGCACCGGCGAGGCGGCCATCGCCAAACCCGGCGGTGACGACATCGGCATGCGCCGCGTCGAGCAGCATCTCGAGGGCCTCCGTCTGATGGGCGCGAGGGTCGAGGAGCGAGCCGACATGTACGCCGCCCACGCGCCGCGCCTGCGCGGGGCGCGCATCGACCTCGACATCCCCACGGTCACGGGCACGGAGAACCTGATCATGGCGGCGGTGCTCGCCGAGGGCATCACGGTCATCGCCAACGCCGCGCGCGAGCCGCATGTCTTCGACCTGGTGCGCTGCCTGGTGGGCATGGGCGCACACATCGCCGGCGCCGGCAGCGAGCTCATCGTCATCGAGGGTCAGAGCGGGCTCCTGCACGGCACCAGCCACGGCGTCACCACCGACTACATCGAGGCGGGCACGTACATGGCGGCTGCGGCCGCAACCGGCGGCGACGTCGTCGTCGACCGGATGCGTCCGAGCGACGTGCGCTGGCTGATCAACAAGCTACGCAGCGCCGGTGCCGACGTCGTCGAGGGCGCCAGCCAGGTACGCGTGCGCGGCGGCCGCCTGCGCTCGGTGGACGTGACCACGTGGCCGCATCCCGGTTTCGCGACCGACCTGCAGCCGCAGTACTGCGCGCTGATGACCCAGGCGAGCGGCACCAGCATCGTCAGCGAGGCCCTGTACGAAAACCGCTTCCGCCACGTGCCGGCCCTGCTCGACTTCGGCGCGCGGATCAGCGTCGAGGGGCGCAGCGCCATCGTCGAGGGCCCCGTGGCTTTGCACGCGGCGCGTGCCACGGTGCCCGACATCCGCTCCGGGGCGGCCCTGGTGATCGCCGCACTCTGCGCCCACGGCACCACCCACCTCGACGGCGTGTACCACCTCGACCGCGGCTACGAGGCCCTGGACGAGAAGCTCCGAGGGCTCGGAGCCGACGTGCAGCGGATCAGCGTGGACGGTGACAGTGACCCCGCTGCGCGTGACCTCAGCGGCGTGGTCGGCGACTAGACGAGCACGTGCTCGGCAAGAAGCTCGGCGTCGATCTCGGGACGGCGACGACGCGGGTCATCACGCGCGGTGAGGGCACCGTGCTGACCGAACCAACCGTGGTGGCCATCAAGGAAGGCGAGCCGGTGCTCAGCCTGATGGGGTCGTCGGCCATCGCCGCCGCCGCGGACGACAGCACGCTCGAACTGCGCCGGCCCTTGCAAGGCGGAAACATCGTCGACCGGCGCGCGCTCACGGCGCTTGTCCAGCACGCCGTCAACCGCGCCGCGGGCAGGCAGCGGATCTTCAAGCCGGACCTGGTCATCGCCGTTCGGTCCGGTATGAACGGCGAGGACCGTCGGACGGTCCTCGAGGCCGCGGCAAGGGCGGGCTCGCGGACGGTGTACCTCATCGACGCGGTCATCGCGGCGGCGATGGGCGCCGGTGTGGCGGTCACCTCGCCACGGGCAAGCATGGTGATCGACATCGGTGCGGGGAAGACCGACGTCGCGGTGTTGGCGCTGGAGGGCACGGTGGCAGGCCGGTCTCTCAGCATCGGCTCGGAGGCGCTCGCCGATCGTCTCGCCGGGCACCTCGACGCGGTGCACGGCGTGTCGTTGAGTCGCGACGAGCTGCGCCGGGCCGTACACCTCCTGGTGGCAGCCTCCCACGAGGAGCGCACCGCCGAGATCGGCGGGGTACTGCTGTCGTCGCACGAGCTCGCCCCCCTGGTCACCGAACACCTCCGCACCCTGGATGGCGCTCTCCTCGAGGTCCTCGATGACACGCCTCCCGCGCTTCGCCAGGACGTGAAGCGCGCCGGCCTTCTGCTCACCGGTGGAGGAGCCCGGCTCGAGGGGCTGGAGCGTCACCTGGGGGTGGTCAGCGGCTGCTCCGCGCGCGTCGCCGGCGAGCCGGACGAGTGCACCGTGCGCGGCACGGCGCTGGCGGTCGACAACCTCGACGTGCTGCGACGGAATTTCATGTACATCCGCTGAAGGTAAGCATCGGCGCGGAGCCGTCGTGCGGTGGATCACAATCGCAGCTAACGGCCGGGCACAATTCCTGCACAGTCGCCAACGGATCTACGGAGAGGTGATGGCATGCCGACAGACGTCATCAATGAGGTAGCGCTGCATTACGTTGTCTTAGGGACGGGGGATCCGCTCGTTCTCGTGCACGGTTCATGGGGCGATCATCACGACTGGGATGCGCTAGCTCCGCTCCTGGCCGACGAGTTCCAAGTTGTTGCCTTTGACCGGCGCGGCCATAGCGCCAGCGCCAGCCCCGCCGGACAAGGGACGGTCAACGACGATGTTGCCGATCTGGCCGCCCTGATCCGGCATGTCGGGAACGGCCCCGCCCACGTTGTCGGCAATTCCTTCGGCGGATCGATCGCGCTCCGGCTGGCTGCGCAAAACCCGGGCCTTATTCGCACCGTGAGCGCCCATGAACCACCTCTGATGACGCTGCTGACGAACGATCCTGCCGCGGGTCCATTCGTCGCGGGGTTCGGGGAGCGGATGGGTGTGGTGATCGCGCTGCTGACGTCCGGTCAGAACGAAGCAGCCGCCCGCGAGTTCGTCGAAAAGATCGCGCTTGGGCCGGCTCAGTGGGACCTGCTTCCGCCTCCGGCGCGTCAGACGTTCGTCCGCAATGCGGGCACGTTCTTGGATGAGGCCAACGATCCTGATGCCCTCACGGTTGAAGTCACCACCCTTTCAAACTACAAGGGCCCGGTGTTGTTGACTCAAGGCGATGCCAGTCCACCATTCTTCGCGATGATCCTTGACACGGTCGCGCCTGCTCTCGCCGGGACGAAACGAGCGACGCTCGAAGGAGCGGGGCACGTGCCGCAGATGTCGCATCCCAAGGAGTACGCCGAGATTTTGGCTGAGCACCTACGCGGGTGAGTCGGCCACCGGGTGATGCCGCGGACGATCAGGTCGTCGCTCTGATCCGAAAGGATGCGTCGGGGGCGCAGAAACCTCAGCGGATAACTCCGTCGCCTACGCTTGGCGTCCGGAACTCGCGGCTACAGCGCTCACGGCGATAGGCTTCATGTATATCCGCTGAACTACCGTCAGCCCGCCTACCGGTCAGCCATCGACCCGGGGTTCACTCGGTCGCGCGGATCGTCGGCCGCGAGAGGGGTGCGACGGAAGGCAGCAAACGGGCCATGTCGTGGCATGAGATCGAGCCACTGCTCATGGAGCTGACGAGCAACAACCGACGAGGCGCTGGGCTAGC